>CAYUUB010000118.1:0-6558 GCA_964447725.1 uncultured Oscillospiraceae bacterium | reverse complement strand
CCGAAGACCATCGGGAGCGCGACGAAGAACACCTGCTTGATGCCCTCGAACTGCCCGCGCTGGTCCTCCGGATAGAGATTTTTGATCCAGGCGGTCAGCGTCTGCAGGGTGAGGATATAGCCGCAGCCCGCAAGGAACATGCCGATGCAGAGGATGACGATGTTGCCGGCGAAGGCAACGCAGATTAGGCCGACGGTGTTGGCAATCAGCGCGTAGAGGATCACCTTTGCCAGATTTCCCCTGTCGATCAGCCTGCCTGCCGGAATGGTCATAAACGAGGCGAGAACAAGCGCGCCGCCCTGCAAGGCGCCCGCGATGGTGTAGGAATAGCCGAGATAGTTGACGAAATAGATTGTGATGTAGGAAAAATATACGTTGAAGCCGATGAAATACACCAGCATGACGATAAACACCCAGAACAGCTCGCGGTTTTCCTGAACGGTGCGCCAGTTGAACACCTTGACGACCTGCTTCCAGTACGTCGGTTCTTCACGGCGGGGTTTCAGGTCCGGCGCGTCCTTCATGGCGACAAGCGCCACGAGCCCGAAGACGATGACCATCGCTCCCATGATGACGAAGAAGGGGAAGTAGTCCAGCCTGTCCACGATATAGCCGGAAACGACGGTCCCGAAGATGGTTGCGATGACCGGCATGACGGCGATTGCGCCGCCGAGCCGCCCGCGGTTATGTTCGTTTGAAATGTCGGTCGTCCAGATCGAAAAGCCCGCGTCGTAACCGAACGAACCGAAAAAGCTCATGACCGCGTCCGCGAGTACGACGAACGTCGCGACCAGCATCAGCGGGGATTTCGGCATAAACTCGCCGAGCCCGAAGACGATTGTGAACAGTCCCCAGAAAACGTAGCCGATGCAGACGAACGGCTTTCTGCGCCCGATTCGGTCGCTCCAGGTTCCGACCAGGAACGTGCAGAAGGTGGTGACCACGGCGCTGACGCCGACCATCCAGCTGATGATGGCGGGGTCCGGCGCGACCTTATTGTAGACAAACGTGCTGAACCAGGAGTTTTCCACGTTCCAGCAAATCTGTCCGGCCATGCCGAGCACCCAGATCAGGATCCAGTTTTTTTTGCTGATGTCGTTTTCCATAAATCGACGGTCCCTCCCCAAATGATAAAATTAGAACGGATATTTTGTAAGTCAGGCCTGTAAAAGCCGTCCATGCAGCACAAATAAACGGTAGAAAGCCGATGAAACCCAAAGATAAATGAACGGGAGATTCAGAAAAATGACGCTAGGAGGCGTTTTTGCCGCAGGTTGCCGGCAGAGTGGAAAGAAAAGGAAATCAAACTGACCCCATTATAGCCTAACGCCGGCGCTAAAGCAATGGCGGAGCCGGTTTGCCGGGCGAAGGCGAGTAAGGCGAAAAAACCGCCGCGTTTTTATGCGATGCGCTCGACCGGGACGGCGGGAGTGTGATATAATCACGGAATCCATCCGGCATGTTCCGTATGATCGAAGAAAGATCCGTTATATAGGGGCAAGGATTACGTTTTCATGCGATATCGATCACGCGCACCGAGTTGCAACATGCCGCGCAACGCCCTGAAAACGGGAGTGAAAGGATGAATGATTGACGATGAAACATGCAGCATTGAATGGAATGCCGAAAAAAATAGCATGGGTGCTGATGAGCGTTTTTGCGCTTGCACTCATTTTGGGAGCGTGCACCGTCGCAACCGATGCGGAAACGACGACTGAACCGGAAGCGACCGCAGCTGAAACGGAGACCGCGGAAGGCGGGGGGCTGACTTTTTCGCTCACGACGCTGACGGGCGAAACGGTCGACGATTCGATCATCAGCGACAACAAGCTGACCATGGTGAACTTCTGGGCGACCTGGTGCGGCCCCTGCGTAAACGAAATCCCCGATTTGCAGCAGATCAGCGAAGATTATGCGGATAAGGATTTTGCGATCATCGGCGTGCTCTTTGGCGACGACGACGTGGACGGCGCGGAGGAATTCATCGACGAGCAGGGGCTGACGTATCCCATCATCCTGCCGGAAGGGCCGTTCTCCGATTTGTCCACGGACATCTACGCCATTCCCACCACGATGTTTTTTGATTCCAACGGCGAACAGGTCGGCGATACGGTCGTCGGCGCGAAGAGCTACGAAGACTGGACCGGGCTGATCGATCTGCTGCTGGAGCAGGTATCATGAAGCGGGCGCTGCCCTACATCCTGACGGCGGCCGGGTTAATTATGATCGTTATCGGCGTGTGGGGCGGCGAAGTCGCAACCGTGCTTTCGCGCGCGACGCATATCTGCCTGGAGTGTATCGGAATTGGCTAAAAAGTATATTCGAAATAAAATCAGGCATTATATCCAGGGCGCGTGGACCGTTCTTTCAAACGGTTATCTGATCGGGTTTGTCAAGGGACGCATCTGGCAGGGCGGCACGAAGGCCGTCTGCGTTCCCGGGCTGAATTGCTATTCCTGCCCGGGCGCGCTCGGCGCCTGCCCGATCGGCTCGCTTCAGGCGGAGCTCGCGTCCAGAAGCATCAAATTCCCGTTTTACGTAACGGGATTTTTGCTTGCCACCGGCGCGATCTTCGGCCGATTTGTCTGCGGCTTTCTCTGCCCGTTCGGCCTCGTGCAGGATTTGCTTTACAAAATCAGAACGCCAAAGATCAAAACGTTCAAAGGCGACCGCGCGCTGCGGTATCTCAAGTACGCCGTGCTGGTCGTCATGGTCATTTTGCTGCCGTCGCTGGTCCGCAACGACGCCGGGACGGGTACGCCATGGTTCTGCAAATGGATCTGCCCGTCCGGCACGCTGTTCGCGGGCATCCCGCTGCTTTCGCTTAACGCGGACCTGCGCACGCTCGCCGGATTTATCTTTAACTGGAAGGTCGGCGTGCTGGTTGCGATCCTCGCGCTGTCGGTCTTTTTGTACCGTCCGTTCTGCAAGTATCTCTGCCCGCTCGGCGCGGCGTACGCGCTGTTCAACAAAGCGTCGTTTTACCGGCTCAAGCTGGACGAAAGCGCGTGCATCCATTGCGGGACGTGCGCTCGCGTGTGCCGAATGGGCGTCGATCCTTCGAAAAAGCCGGACGACATGGAGTGTATCCGCTGCGGCGACTGTGTGAAAAACTGCCCGACCAACGCCCTGCACGCGGGGTTCACCGCCTGCGGCAACTGCAAGCCGAAGCAAGTGATTTCGGAACCGGCCGATTCCGCAAAAGCAGAATAAAAGGTGAAAGAAATACAGAAAAGCGGCCCACGAAACGATGCGGGCCACTTTTGCATGCGGATTGATTACGCGCTATTGGCGCAGCGTGCTGACGCTTACGCCGAGCGGATCGTAAAGCGCGACGGTATTTCTCTTTTTTTTGCTCAGCGGCTTTTTTTCGTCGGCAAAACGAACGTCCCCGTCGCCGTCCCTGCCGGAAACGAGCAGCGTACCGCCCGCGGACAGAAGCGTGCCGTCCGGAATGCGGAGCACCGCGCCGGAACGTTCGGAATAAAGGATGCAGCCGGAAAGGTCGGCTTCCACATCGGAATCGTTTGTGATCGCGATCGTCTGGTCGTCGGCGTCCATGCCGGATATGGAAACCTGCAAGCCGGACGACGCCCTGACGGGATTCGAAACGACGGGCTTCCCGCTCTCGTCCAGCGTCAGCAGAACGCCGAGCGGAAAATCCTCCGTGACACAGACCTCCGCCCCGGCAAGAGCAGAAACGACGCGGCTGCCGGCGGAATCCGTATCGACCGACGTATCGGTCGAGATCACCGCGAGCGAAGGGGACACGGCGGCGGCGAACGCATCGCTCGTCGCGTCCGGATTGCCGTGGTTGCCGACCTTGAGCACGTCCGCGGAAAGATCGGCCCCCGCGGAGAGCAGTTCGTCCTCTTCGGCGAACTGCATGTCGCCCGTAAAGAGGAACGTCGTGTTTTCCACTGTGAATCGCAGCACGAGGGAGTTGTCGTTGTCGTCGTCCTCGTTGAGCGCAAGCGGGCCCAGCACGGAGAGCGAAACGCCGCCAAAGGAGATGGTTTCACCCGCGGTAAGCTCTGTGTGTGGCAATAAAAGCTTTTCGCAGTCCTTAACGATCTTACCTTCGCCTTTCTTCGTCTGCTCGGAGAAAAGCGGGGAATAGACCGTTGTGATTTCGTAGTTTGCGTTGAGCGCATCGAGCCCGCCGACATGGTCGGAATGACTGTGCGTGAGGAACACCGCGTCGATTTTCGTCACGCCAAGCAGGTTCAGGCCCGCGATCAGCTGCGGCGCGGATTCCTCGCTTCCCGTGTCGATGAGCACGGTGGTTTCGCCGAAGCGTAAGATCGCCGCGTCGGCCCTGCCGACGTTGACGAACAAAACGGCGAATTCGCTTGTGTCGGGCAGCGTTTCCGTTGCCGCATCGGCGGCCGGCGCTGCAGAATCCGCAGAGGGGTTCTGGCTTTCTTCCGTTTGCCGCCGGCACCCGGACAACAGCGCGACGCAAAGGAACAACGACGCGGCCAGCGTTAAGAAGATCGATTTTTGTAAACGGCATCGTATCAGCTTCATGCCTTGATTATACGGTAAGGATCGAACCGAATGCAATAACGGACGACGCGAACCTGCGCTGCGGACATGGGTCGGCCGCAAAAGAAGATACGGAAAACAAGGCGGGTTGTTTTGATAAAAATGTGCTATACTGCTCTATTAGAGGCGCCCTGAAACGGCGGCCTTTGCCAGCGAAGCCACCGGAGGAACGACATGCAGTACAACTTTATGAACGATTATAACGAGTGCGCGCACGAAAGCATTCTCGAAGCGATTGCAAGAGCCAACCGCGAGCAGGACCTCGCTTATGGCATGGACGCGGCCTGCGAACGCGCGCGGAGCCGCATCCTTGCCGAACTCGGCGGCGCGGGGGAAAGCGGCGTGCACTTCCTCGTCGGCGGTACGCAGACGAACCTGACGATCGTTGCCGCGTCGATCAAACCCTATCAGGGCGCGATCGCTCCGGTTACCGGGCACATCAACGTGCATGAATCCGGCGCGATCGAGGCGACGGGGCACAAGGTGCTCTCGATTCCGTCTTCGGACGGCAAGCTTTCCGCGGCGGCGGTCAAGCGATATGTCGACGCGCACTATGCCGACGAAACGGCGGAGCATATGGTGCAGCCGGGCATGGTGTATATCTCCCAGCCGACGGAAGTCGGAACGATCTATAGCAGGGACGAACTCGTCGCGCTCCGGGGCGTCTGCAAGGCGTACGGCATGCCGCTGTACGTCGACGGCGCGCGCCTCGGCTGCGCGCTGGCGGCGGAGGGAAACGACGTTACCCTGCCGGACCTTGCGCGATACACCAGCGCGTTCTCCATCGGCGGCACCAAGATGGGCGCGCTTTTCGGCGAAGCGCTGGTCGTCAACGATCCCGCGCTGAATAAGGATTTTCGCTATCTCATCAAACAGCGCGGCGGCATGCTGGCCAAAGGCCGACTGCTCGGCATCCAGTTCGAAACGCTGTTTACCGACGGGCTGTATTACAAGATCGGACGGCACGCGGTGCATGAGGCGCAGCGGCTGGCCGACGGGATTCTTGCGCGTGGCTACGAGCTGTTTGCAGATTCGCCGACCAACCAGATCTTCCCGATCCTGCCGAAAGCGCTGCTTAAAACGATTTCGCAGTCGTTCGGATATGCGTTCTGGCAGGACTACGACGCGGACAACGACGTCGTGCGGTTCTGCACGTCCTGGGCGACGCCGCCGGAACAGGTCGACGCGCTGCTGGGCATGATTCCAAAGAAAGCGTAGCATACGAAAAGCACCGCGTTATGCGGTGCCGGAGACCGTTCAAAAATTGGTTTTTTCGACGGCGCTGTCATGTAGCGGGAGCCGGTCGCGGCTTCCGTTTGCCATAGATGCGCCAACTCAACAGAATCAGCAAAAACAGCCCGACGGCGAGTTTGATCGCAAGGCTGATCGGGCGGTAGTCGTCCCAGTAGGCGCGCAGGATCGCATCCGTGGCGGAGAGCAGGACCGACGCCACGGACAATAGGACGATGTTGCGTTTTGTGAGGAAATCTTTCAGCTTTTTGTTTGGGAACAGCAGCTTATAGCCGCCGGAAAAGAGGCCGAAGATCAAAAGCGCGTTAAGCAAAACGCCGAGCACAGCCTGCCAGACTGGCGAAAGCGCGCCGAAGAGCGCGGAAATCAGCATGGTCAACAGTTTTCCGACCGTCCAGAACGGAAGCAGGATCAGCCCGCGAACGACGGAAGGCTGCGCAAAGAACACGCCGCGCAGACGCACGCGCAGACGGTCCCATGCGCTCGGTTTGCTGCTCGCCGTTTTAATAAGACGTTCGTCCGAAAGGGCGATCTGCTGCGTTTCCGCGGCAGCTTCGCCGAACAGGTCGGACGGGGAGGACGTCAGCGAAGCGATTGCGATTGAGCACGCGGCGAACACGCCTGCCGTCGTGGCGACGGCCTTGCGTTTGAAATTCGATTTTTTACCATGTTTCTTCAACATGCCCGGATTATAGCACCAACCAAGAAAGAAAAGCAAATTCAAGACACCTGAAGCAACAAAAAACCCCGCCGTGGAGC
>CAYUUB010000117.1:0-6560 GCA_964447725.1 uncultured Oscillospiraceae bacterium | reverse complement strand
GTTTGAACGATCTCAAAGCTGTGGTAATAATCCAGAAGCGGTTCGTATATCTCCTTGTCGAGCCCTTCAAGCAAGCCGTACGGTATATCGGACGTGATCTCGTCCACAAACGCCGCGGATACCGCGTAAGGATCGGGCGTAGGCTCGGCTGTGGGTTCCGGCGTTTGCCCTGCCGTTTGCGGATCTAAAGTCGCTTCGGCCGCCTGCGTTTTTTGCGACTCCGGCGAGGGTTCGGATGTCGTTTCCTCCGTCGCCTGCTGCGAGCAGGCGGCCAGTAAAGCCAGGACAACGAACAACGGCAATAACAGCTTTTTCATCGTTTCCTCCGGTGGTTTTTTTCATCATATCAAAAACCAGCGCGGCATTCCAGGACGGTATGCGACGAAGAAGCCCCTTTGGGTAATAAAAAGAGCACATTTTCCGCGTCAGCCGGGCGAGAGAACCCGTTTTGCGTGAGACGGTTTGCCGCGACCTGTGCGGCGAACTGCTTGCGGCGAACGCGCGCGGCGCGCTTCGTATCCGGCGCTATCCGGACCGTCACCCGGATATCCCGGCGGACGATTCCGACCTGGCCGAAGAAGCGCTCGACCTTTTTGAAAGGACAAAGGACCGGGCGGTACTGGAACGGTGCGCATCCCTGCATCCGCACCTAACCGAAAAACTGAATGTGAGCAAACGATAAAGAAGGCACGCGCTTGCCGAGCTTTGCGCTTGCGAGCACACGCCCAAATGATATGATGCGGATTCGCCGCGGGGAAACCGCGTTTCCGTGGAACGAAACGTTGCGCCGCAACGACCCGTCCGGTTACGTTTTTTTTTCAACCGACTCCTTAAGAAGTAACAAATCGACATATTCAACGAGCATGCGCCGATGTTTCATATCCAGCGAAAGCACGTCGGAAAGCAGTTTCTCACTTGAGCAGTTGCTTGTGACGTATACGTTTTGCAGCGAATTGCTCTTGGGACAATCGATTCTGCCCATTAAATAGTCGGACGATACGTCGAAGAATTCCGCCAGCCTGAAGAAATGGCGCAAAGGCAACTCGACCGATCCGATTTCGTATTGAGAGTATTGCTGCTGGGAAACGCCGAGGAACTCGGCCACCTCCCGCTGCGTAAGGTCGTGATCCTCACGAAGCTCCCGTAATAAAGTGAGTGTTGATCTGATGGTCGCCACCTCCCTTACAAATAAAATGTACCATACACGATATTCAATGTATTGAAAACACAAGATGATCTGTTATAATACATGAGAAGAGATGTAACACGTCGGATAAAAAGTTACTAATTTGCGATTGGAATATAGAAATTCAAAGAAGCATAAAATAAGACATGGCCAATAAAGGCGGGACAGCTGGGGAAACATTCGGATTTTCCGTAAAATACGCCTGACGGAATTCAGGGGGCGTTTTTATGAAATTGTAAAGCGACAGCGAGAGGAACAGCAGGATTATGGATGAACCGGAGGTCGAAATCATTGCCCGGCGTTCTATTTCGATGATTCGGAATATTGTCAGGGGGATTCCAGACGGTTGTGCGTGTTACAAGGTAATTTTAGACGATCGGGACAGAATTGTCGACTGCATAATCGTCGACATGAATGAAGAATTTGAGCAGATCAGCGGACTTTCCCGATGCAAGGCGATTGGCACGCGGATGAGCGTAACGCTGAAGAGACTGAATCCTGCGGCTGCGGAAAAACTCGTACCGGTCGGGCGTGAAACGGTTTTTAAAGATACCGGCGCTTCTATTCGGCACATCAGCTTGCTGAACAATGATTACAGGGCTACTCTTTTTTGCGCCGACGAGCGGTTGATCCTCGGAATATATGAGAATGTACAGGCGCAGTTTTTCCGTGATCTTTATAGCGAACGGTTTCCGGCCACCGGCGCACTGGAGCAAAAAACGGTCCCTGCTTTCCGCGACCCACTGACCGGGCTTTACGACCGCCTGTTTGCCGCCGAGGCACTGAAAAAAATGGCAGACGGCGGGACCAGGCCGCTGTCCGTCGTCCTCGGGGACGTGAACGGGCTGAAGGCGATCAACCGCGATTCGGGTTACCGCGCGGGCGACGAAGCGCTGGTGCGGATTGCGCGCATTTTCCGCGAGCACTGCCCCCGGGAGGGATTCGGCGCGCGCTGGAGCAACGACGAGTTTATTCTGCTGCTGCCGGGCGTTGCAAGTAAGGGCGCGCGCGCAATCATGGACAGGATGCAGAAGGCGCTGGACGACCTGCACCGGAACGGCGGCTGCGCGGGCAGCGTGACGCTGGGTTACGCGACCGGAACCGAACCGTCCTTGCAGGCGGAGGAGCTGATCCGGGAGGCCGAGAAGTGGACGTTTCGGAAAAAGCTGCTGATCAGCGAGAGCCACCACAACAGCATCATCAAGCTGCTGCTTTCGACGCTTCATGAGAAAAGCGCGGATACGCAGAAACACTCCGACCGGATGGCGGACTACTGCCGGCGGGTCGCGAGAAAACTGCACCTCCCCGGGGAAACGATCAACGACCTCGTTCTGCTGTCCATGCTGCATGACATCGGGAAAATCGGGATTCGGCATGAAATACTGAACAAACCCGGCGCGCTGACGCCGGAGGAACGCCTGGAAATCGAGCGGCACCCGGAAATCGGGTTTCGGATCACGCGCAGTATCCCGGAACTGACACAACTGTCCGATGCGATCCTTGCGCACCACGAATGGTGGGACGGCGGCGGTTATCCGAACGGGCTGAAAGGCGAAGAGATCCCTATCCTCAGCCGGATCATCGCCGTTGTCGACGCGTACGACGTGATGGTTTCCGGCCGGAGCTACCGGGCGGCACGCGACAGTGAAGAAGCGATTGCCGAGCTGAAGCGCTGCGCCGGCACGCAGTTCGACCCGGGCATCGTGAAAATTTTTATCGATTTGATCTAGGGTGTGTTTCTAAAATTCCAAAAGTGCATTTCCACCGTCTCAACTTGCATATTTTCGTTGAAAAGCCTCGCCGCAGCACCACTGCGCCTGTGCTTTTCTTCTCAATCTGCAAGCCGATTCGGCAAAACTGCATCATTTAGACCTTGGAAACACACCCTGAACAGGAACCGTCGGGTTCGATACGAATTGGTTTTCAGCAAATACGCGAGAGGAAAGACAAACAAAGTTATACGTTCGCTTCGGCGCTCGCCGCGCAGGCGCAGAGCGCATAGACGCGGCTTGCGCCCGCCTGCTTGAGCGCGCTTGCGCACGCGTTCAGCGTGCTGTGCGTGGTCGTCACGTCGTCGATCAGAAGGACCGAGCGTCCTTTTGCGGACGGGGAAGCGGAGAACGCGCCGATTACGTTGTCCCGCCGGGCCGCCGCGTCGAGATTTGTCTGCGAGCGCGTATTCCGCGTGCGGGCCAGCAGGCCCGTGTCCACCGGGACGCCGCAGCGTTCGGAAAAGAACCGTGCGATCAGCTCGCTTTGGTTATAGCCGCGCTTCCAGTGTTTCCTGGGGTGCAGCGGTACGGGCACGATGCACTCCGGCGACCAGCCCTGCGGAAGTTCGAGCGCGTTTGCAAAAAACCGCGCGACGTATCGGCGGTTTTCGTATTTGAGCCTGTGGATGCCGTTTGCCGCGCTGCCTTCGTAAACGAACGCCGCGGAAAGCCCGTCCAGCGGCTGGACCGCGGTCAGCGGCGGGCAGCGTTTCAACACGGCGCGGCAATCGTCGCAAAGGCCGCCCGGGCCGACGACCGCTTCCCGGTTGCACAGCGCGCAGGCGACGTTTTCGGGAAAGAGCGCGCAGGCGACGGCGCCCTGCGCCCTGCGGAGCGCGGCGACGAGTTTTTCGTTCATGAGCCGATCTCGCTCCATTCCCTCAGCCGCTCGCGCAGCGCGGTGTAGCGCCGGTCGGTGCGGTTGTTGTTGACCATGGCCATCATCGCGTCCCTTCGGCCGATGCAGACGACCTGCCGCTTGGCGCGCGTCACAGCCGTGTAAAGCAGGTTGCGCGTGAGCATCGGCGAAGCGCCGCCGAACATCGGGAGGATCACGATCGGGAATTCGCTGCCCTGGCTCTTGTGGATGGAGATGCAGTACGCAAGGTCGAGCTCGTCGAGGTGCGTAAAGTCGAACACCGCGAGCCGCTCGTCGTCGAACAGCACGCTGATGGTGCGGTCGAGTTCGCTGAGGCGGTAAACGGTGCCAAGGTCGCCGTTGAACGCGCCCGTGCCTTCCTCCGTGCCGCCGCCGGGCAGCCGTTTTTTCCACTCGACCTTGTAGTTGTTTTTCATCTGCATGACGCGGTCGCCTTCGCGGAAAACCACGTCCCCGCTGAGGTGCTCGTGCCTGCCGGGTTCCGGCGGGTTGAGCGCGGACTGCAGCTTTGCGTTGATGTTCCAGACGCCGAGCACGCCCTTTTTCATGGGGGCCAGCACCTGCACGTCCATCAGCGGGTCCTGCGTTAAAAGCACGCCGCTTTCCTGCGTGCAGGCTTCGATGATGCATTCGAGGATGCGGTCCTGACCCGGCACGTCCTCAAAAAGGAAGTCCGAATGTTGCGCGTCGAGATAGGGGGCGAAGCCTTCGTTGATGCGGTGCGCGTTGGTGACGATCATGCTCTCCTGCGCCTGCCGGAAGATTTCGTCCAGCCGCACGACGCGCACGGTTTTGCTCGCGATCACGTCCCGCAGCACTTCGCCCGCGCCGACGGGCGGGAGCTGGTCGCTGTCGCCGACCATGATGAGCCGCGTTCCGACGGGAATCGCCTTTAAAAGCGCGTGCATAAGCGGCACGTCCACCATGGACATCTCGTCCACGATCACCATGTCGCAGAAGAGGGGGTCGTCGGCGTTGCGCAAAAAACCTTCGCCGGGGATGTACTCCAGCAGGCGGTGGATCGTCTTTGCGTCGTGTCCCGTCGCGTCGGACATGCGCTTGGCGGCGCGTCCCGTGGGCGCGGTGAGCGCGACGTCCAGCCCGATCTCCTCCATGATGGCGGTGATAAAGCGGATGATGGTCGTTTTGCCCGTGCCGGGGCCGCCCGTGACGACCAGCGCGCCTTCTTCGAGCGCGGCGAGCACCGCGCCGCGCTGCTGGTCCGAGAGCTCCAGCTTCTGCGCGGACTGGATGGCGGCAAAGTCGAAAAATGGGTTGTCGATCGGCTTTTCCGAAAGCTTCAAAAGCTTTTGGGCGATGGCGTTTTCCATGTTGTTCAGGTACGGCAGGAACACGCCTTCCGTCTCGCCGACGTACTGCTGGACCGCCTCGCCGCGGTCGATGAGGATATCCAGCGTTTCCACGACGCGGTTCGCCGGCACGCCGAGGAGCTTGCCCGCGTAGTTGATCAGCGATTGTTTCGGCAGGTAGGTGTGCCCGTAGTCGCCGCTCGCGGTCTGCAGCGCGTAGAGGATGCCCGCGCGCAGACGCGATTCCGAATCGAACGCGAAGCCGGAGACGTTGCGCGCGATTTTGTCCGCCGTGACGAAGCCGATGCCGTCCACGTCGCGGATGATCTGGTACGGGTCCTCCTCGACGCGGCTGAGGCACAGCTCGCCGTAAATCTTATAGAGTTTGTACGCCTGGCTGACGGTGACGCCGTAGGGTTCGAGCGCGAGCAGGATATCCCGCATCATGCGATTTTCCGTATAGCTGGCGATGATGGTATCGCGCCGTTTCGGGCCGATGCCGGGGATTTCGGAGATGCGCAGCGGGTCGTTGTCCATTACGGAGAGCGTGTCCATGCCGAAGCGCTCGACGAGCGCGCGCGCGGTCGCCGGGCCGACGCCCTTGATCAGCCCGCTGCCGAGATAGCTCTCGATTGCGCTCAGCGTCGCGGGCGCAAGCGTTTTGTAGCCCGTCGCCTTAAACTGGCTGCCGTACTTCGGGTGCGAAGCGTGGCTGCCGGTCAGTTCCACGCGTTCGCCGACCGAGGCGAGCGGCAGCGTGCCGACGACCGTGAGCTTTTCGCCCTCGTCGAGGGCGAGCTCCAGCACCGTCCAGCCGTTTTCGCTGTTGCGGTAAATGATGGAATTGACGAGGCCGCTGATTTCTGCCATAACGATTGTCCTGACTCCTTGAAGTGAGAAACGCCCGTCCCGAAAGAGAAAGACGTGGCGGAGCCATTGAAAAACGAACTCCGCCGCATAACACGCGCCCCCGCGGATATCCGGCGGGGGCACTCCTATAGCCGATTAGAAGTCGAGCCGCGCTTCGATGTAGGCGGAAAGCTCGTCGATGGGCAGCCGCACCTGCTCCATCGTGTCGCGGTCGCGCACGGTCGCGCAGCCGTCGTTCTCGGTGTCGAAGTCGATGGTGACGCAGTACGGCGTGCCGATCTCGTCCTCGCGGCGGTAGCGCTTGCCGATCGAGCCGGTTTCGTCGTAGTGCACCATAAAGCGCTTGGAAAGCGCGGTGCAGACCGCCTGCGCCTGTGCGCTGAGCTTCTTGCTCAGCGGGAGCACGGCGCACTTATACGGCGCGAGCGCGGGGTGCAGGTGCAGCACGGTGCGCACGTCGCCGCCGTCAAGCTCCTCCTGGTCGTACGCGTTGCAGAGGAACGCCAGCGCGATGCGGTCCGCGCCGAGCGACGGCTCCACGC
>CAYUUB010000116.1:0-6596 GCA_964447725.1 uncultured Oscillospiraceae bacterium | reverse complement strand
ATATTCCGGCTGCGGCGGTTCAACCGCCGCAACGGATCGCCCGTTTCGGGCGGTTCCTCCGTGCGTTTTGCCGTCCGGGAGCCCGAAGGGCGAGAGGCAAAACGTGGTTATCCCCGTCAAAAAACATGTTTTTTGACGGTCTCCGGCGCCCGCATAAAACGGGCGCCGCTTATATTCGTGCCGGTCATCATTCGGCCAGCGCTTTTTTCTGCAGCTTCAGATATTTCTCAAGCTGCGCTTTGCTTTCCGTAATAAATTCAAACGTCAGATATTCCGGGTCGATACGCTCGATCAGCCCGCGTATGCCGCTGCAGGTAAACGGTCGATGCAAATCGGCTTGGAACGCATGCATAAACATCTGCCCGCTGCGCTCCGCATAGCGTTTTGCAAGCTCCGGCGGACGTTCGCGAACGGCCCTGCAATACGGCCCGGTGATCGACTGGTGCAGGTGCACCCCGCGAATATACTCGCAGAGCGCGCCGTGGCGGTCCAGCATTTGATGGATATAGGCCAGCCCCTCCTGCTGCGACCGAATCGATTCGTTGGTGTGAAACAAATGCCCGGTGTCCAGCACGAGGCCCTTGTTCGGGTACCGCACGCCGTCGAGCAGCCGTCGCGTCATCTCCGGCCTGGTAAACGTCAGTCCCGGCTGCCAGAGGTTTTCCAGCAGCAGCGCAGGACCGCCGGCCGTCGTATCGTCAAACAGCTCGCCAAGCAGTTCGCACGTCGCGTCGATCACGCTTTCGTCCGATTTTCGGTATTGTCCCGTAAACGATTCTTCGATGCTTGCTTCCGACACGTGAAAAACGACATATTCCGCGTTATACGATTCCGCTGCGCGCAAATCCTGCCGGAAACGATCGATCAGGGCGGCTCGCGTCGATCCGCCGTAATACCGCTCGCATTCGTCCAGCGAACCGAATTCGCCGATCAGCGCCCGCTCGTTTCCGCGCCAGAAGTCGAGCCAAAACGGGAAGGAACACATATGAATGCCGAAAACGCGCTCCCGCGGCACGACGCCGCGGGCGTCTTCGCCGCAAACCATCAGTTCAACACCGTCGAACCCGTCCATAAAGCGCACCAACGTTTCCCGCGACCCGAAGCGGTCGAGGTCGTCCGCGCTTGTGGTGAGGTTGAACAGCGTTTTCAATCGTGCATCTCTTTTCCTGTCACCGTCTTGCTGTCCACATGCTTTCCCAGCAGTTCATAGGAGGCAAAGCCCGGCTTTTGCGGCCAGGCCGTTCCATCGATCGTGAGGCGGAACCCGCTGCAATTCTCCACATACCAGTCGAAATAGGAGACGTCCGTGTGCGAATAGCCATACATCACCGCCATGATGACGCCGCCGTGCGCGGTAACGCCAACGCGGCCCAGCCTGCGCTCCGCCGCGTCCCGCACGGCCCAGTCGAACGCCGTCATGGCGCGTTTTGCAAACGACGGGATGCTCTCGCCGTTCGGGCAGGCGTCCACGCAGCCGCCGTCCACCCAGGCGCGGTAAACGGGATCGTTCTCCATCTCCCGGGCCGTTTTTCCCTCAAAATCGCCAAAGTCCATTTCGCGAAGGCCGTCCACGACGACCTGTTCCGCATTCGGAAAGCAGATCTCCGCCGTTTGCCGCGCCCGCTTAAGCGGGCTGACGTAAACCAAAGAGATATCGGGGTTCGCTTTTGCCGCACGCGCTTCACGCAAGCCCTCTTCGCAGAGCGGATCGTCCGTCCTGCCGTTATAGCGATTATCCAGATTCACCGCCGTTCTGCCGTGCCGCAGAAGTATCAATTCCATCTTTTTGCTTCTCCTTGATGACCATCGGAATTCCGCACACAAGCCGAACGACCCTGTCCGCGTCCCGCGCGAGCCGGATGCAGAGCCTGCCCGTCGCTTCCCGCGCCTCGCGGTCCCCTCGCTGCAGCGGGATGATTCCGCCGCCGACCTCGTTGCAGACGACCACTTCCTTTGCCAAAAGCGCGTCCAGCAGCTTCGGCGCGTCGTCCGGGTTGCGAAATACGATGTTTTGTAGATTATACACTACTTTTCGCCCGTCGAGCACGCCGTCGGCGATATCCTCACGAGAATATCCCAAAGATTTTACATAATCAAGTTTTCCGGACGACGCGCCGCCAATCACAAGAATCATATCGCAGCCACCGCCTTTTGAATGAAAACCAGCGCGGCGAGCATGGAAAGCTCGCTTACGCGCAGCAGGTATCCGGAAATATCTCCGCTCATGCCGCCGAATTGCCGCTTGCTCATGTGAAACACGGCAGCGGCGCAGACGACCGCGACCGCCGTCATGCCGATTCCCGCAATCGGCGCAAGCGCGACGGCAGCCGCCGCGCAAAGAACGAACCAGACCGACAAAGCGATGCCGACCGCCGTATGCTGCGCCGCGTCGCGCATGGCGTGCAGCAGTCCCGATCCATCCAACTCCGCGCTGATGCTCGTAAACCCGGTTGCCGCGCGTGCGGCAACCGGAATGATACACGCAAGCAGCAGGCTCCGACGGTCGCGCATCAACTCCGTGCAGAGCGCGAAGTATGCGATCAGATACGCGCTTGTCGCAATAGCGGCAAACGCGCCGACGTGCGAGTCTTTTAATATTTCCCGTTTCCGCTCCGGCGACGCATGACTGCTCAGCGCGTCCACCGTGTCGCAAAACCCGTCCGTGTGAATGCCGCCGGTGATCAAAAGCGGCAGAAGCGTCATCCCGGCGGCGAACAGCGGCGCGCCGAACGACAGCCGCTCGCTTAAAAGTCCCCAGCCGAATAAAACCGCCCCGATCACGCAACCGATCAGCGGAAGCGCAGCGAGCGCATAACGCATATTTGCGGCTTCCCATTCCACCTTCGGCATCGGAATACGCGAAAACATAGAAAACGCGATCGCTACGGACCGTAAAACGCTCATGGCAACTCCCCCTTCAAAGCGACCGGAATTCCGCATACCAGCTCAAAAACGCACTCGAACCGCGCGGCCAGCGCACGGTTGAGGCGGCCGAGCACGTCCACATACCGCATGATCTTCTCGTCGTACCCGCCGCCGTCCGAACCGACGTCGTTCGTAACCACAATCAGTGTACCGCATTTTCGCTCCAGCGAGCCAATATCCCTCAGTATTTTATCGTATACGTCCAGAACGTTGCCTTCGCAGTCGAACATTTCGTTCGCGGTCAGGTTGCACATGCATTCCAGCAGCGCCGTGCCATGCTCCGGCAAATCGAGCGTTCCGACGTCCGTTTCCCGTTCAATCGTATGGAATCCCTTTCCGTCCCGCAGGCTTTGGTGCCGCGCAATCTTACGCCCGCTTTCTCCGTCAAACGGACGCATGGTCGCGATATACATGCGCGGTTGCGGCAGCTTCTGCATAAGATTTTCCGCAAACGTGCTCTTGCCCGAGCCGGAACCGCCGGTGATCAAAATCCGCATTGCGCACGATCTCCTCCCCGTCTACATACCGATATCTTCAAACGTCATCAATTCCCGATAAACCGAAAGCGCCATATCGATCAGCGGCAGAACGGCGACCGCGCCGGTCCCTTCGCCCAGCCGCATCTGCGCGCGCAGTACCGGCGAGAGATTCAGCTTCTCGAGGATCCGGCCGCTTGCGGGTTCTTCCGAAATATGGCTTGCAAGCATGCAGTTGCGCGCGCCCGCGCACAGGCTTGCGGCGGCAAGCGCCGCCGTCGCGCTGATTACGCCGTCGACGATAACCGGGATATCGTACATAGCTCCGCCGATAAAGACGCCCGCCATGGCCGCAATATCGAATCCGCCGACCTTGCTCAGCACGTCCAGCGGGTCGTCCGGGTCGGGTTTGTTGATATCGATCGCCCTCTGTATGGCGCGCCGCTTTCGCTCCAACCCCTCCGGATCCAGTCCCGCGCCGGGTCCCGTCGTCGTATCGACCGGACGTTTCAGCAAAACCGAAGCGACCGCGCTGGACGTCGTCGTGTTGCCGATCCCCATTTCGCCCGTTGCAAGGATTTGGTATCCGTTCGCCTCGCAGTCCCGTACCAGATCGACGCCGGTCCGGATTGCCTGCTCCGCCTGCGCGCGCGACATGGCCGGTCCTTCGGTCATGTCCGCCGTGCCGTCGAGAATGTGCCGGTCGAGCATGCTCGGGGCGTCGGCGCGCCTGCACATGCCGACGTCCACGGCGATCACGTCCGCATGCGCCTGTTTTGCCATGATGCCGACGGTGGAACGCCCCCGCGCGATAAAACCCGCCATCACCGCCGTGATATCCTGCGGCGTCGACGCGACGCCCTGTGCCACAACGCCGTTGTCCGCACAGAGCACCAGCACGGCGCGCCGGTCGATCCGCACATCCGGCGTCCGCCGGATGCCTGCGAGCGAACACACGATGTTTTCCAGCTGCCCAAGGCTGCCGACCGGCTTTGCGATGCCGTTCCAGTGCGCCCGCGCCGTTTCCATGGCGGCTTTGTCCAAAGGTTTTATATCATTTTCCAGCGTCTGAAAGTCCATACTTCTCCGTCTCTTCCTATTCGTTTTCTGTTTCCGTTCCGTCCCGCCGCGCCGTCCACTGCCCAAGCATCGTTCGCATCCAGGCGGAAACGTCCATTTCATATGCTTTGTTCAGGTGCTCCGGCGTAAACACATCGGCCGCCGCGCCCCTGGAAACGGTTTCCCCTTTGTCGAGCAGCAGCGCATGCGTCCCGTACGCCCTGGCAAGGCTTAAATCGTGCACGACGGAGATAACCGCGCGCCCGGGCGTTTTCAGCCAGGACCGGATCAGTTCGAACGTCTGCTTTTGATAGACGAGGTCGAGGTGGTTCGTCGGTTCGTCGAGAATCAGCACGCGCGGGTTCTGCGCGAACAACTGCGCCAAAAACGTCCTTTGCAGTTCGCCGCCGGAAAGCGTCAGGACCGACTGGTCGGCAAACCGCGTCATGCCGGTCAGCTCCAGCGCCTGTTCCACCATTCGCTCGTCCTCCTCCCGGTTGCCGGAGAAGACGCCCGGCGCATACGCGTATCGCCCGAGCCGCACGACCGAACCGACCGTAAAGGCGTAACCGACGAAGTGCGACTGGCTCAGCACGCCGATGTTTCTTGCCAGCTCGTGCGAACGGTAGCGTTTCACATCCCGGTCCAGATACCGGATTTCACCGGTGTACGGAACGCCCTGTGAAATGGCGTTCACAATCGTGCTCTTGCCCGCGCCGTTCGGGCCGACGATCATAAGCCACTGCCCTTCGTTCAGCGAAAAATTCACGTCGTCCAGTATCGTCAGCGCGCCGTAACGGACCGTCAGGTTTTTCACATCCAGCAGCGTCATGTCCGCACCCTCCTCGACCGGTAAAAAATGACGACGAACAGGATTGCGCCGATGAACGACGTAACCACACCGATCGGAAGTTCCACAGGGTTGAGAAGGATGCGCGCAACAAGGTCCGCCAGCATCAGAAAGATCGCCCCGCCGAACAGGGAAGCCGGCAACAGCCGCTGATGATTCGGCCCGACGATCATGCGGACCATGTGCGGCGTGACCAGGCCCACAAAGCCGATTGTCCCGCCAATGGACACGCACACGCCGATCAGCGCGGACACGGCGATCAGCAGCACGAGCTTGACGCGCCTGACCGGTACGCCGATATGCCGCGCGTTGTCCTCGCTGATGGCAAAAGCATTGAGTTCGCGCGTGTGCCGGAGGATGACCGCGCCGCAAATCGTCAGTGCGACAAGCAGCAGCAGCGCGTTTTGATAGCTCGCGCCAAGCAGCGACCCCATCGTCCAGAACGTGATGTTCTTGACATGATCCGATGCAAACGTGATAATCAGCGAAAGGATGCTGGAAACGAACATGGAATAAATCACGCCGATCAGAATAATCGTATTCGTCGAAAGCGAATAATCGATCTTGTATGCCAGCGAAAGAATGATCAGCAGCGAAAGGAACGCAAACGCCATCGCCATAACCACCGTTCCCGCAAACGGGACGTTTGGCAGCGTAATACCGAATGCAATCGCAATCACGGCGCCAAGTGACGCGCCGCTGGAAACGCCAAGCGTCGAACCGTCCGCAAGCGGATTTTTTAAAAGCCCCTGCATCGCGCCGCCGCAGATAGAAAGCGCAGCCCCGCTCAGCGCCACGCAAAGCACGCGCGGCAGGCGGACGGACAGAATGATGGGAACCGACATGCTCTCCGGCTGCGGCAGCCCCCATATAGCGTTCCAGATGACGCGGAGCGTTTCATTCAGCGGCAGGTTGACGCTGCCGACGCAAACGCATAAAAAAACGGTGGCCACCGTGGCAAGGGAAAACAAACCGATCTCGCTTGCACAGAAGCCTTCCGTCCGCCATTTTTCTGAAGGGGACGCGAGCGCGTCCCCTTGTTTGTCCGTTCGGTTATGCCGCATTTTCCTGCTGAACGATGGAAAGTACGAAATCGAACAGTTCCTGCGCGCCGTCCGCAAGGCGCGGGCCGGGGCGGGACAGTTCGTTGTTCGGCAAGTTCAGGATCGCGTCCTCCTTGACGGCCGTGATGTTCTCCCAGCCGGAGCGGGCGACGATCTCTTCTTCCGGCGTCGGCCCCTCGCCGTAATAGATCGGAAGAAGAGATCGTCGCCCGCTCCGGCTGG
>CAYUUB010000115.1:0-6598 GCA_964447725.1 uncultured Oscillospiraceae bacterium | reverse complement strand
TTTAGATTGCCAAACCAAGTTTAGATGATATAATATATATTACTTTGCAGGATGGGCAACGTCATCTTGCAGTTTCAGGGAACAATGACGTTCCGGAATCCGAGCCTTGCCCAAGCGAGGGCTGCACGGGTTGGGTGCGTCGTTTTTTTATCCGAAATTCCCGGTTTCCTGGAAAGCGCGGGCGACTTGCGATTACGCGCGCAACTTTGATGGCAAAGGGCCGGTTGGATCGACGGCGTTAACGGACTGTCCCGGACGCTGATCGATCGGGTCTGTTGCGGCTATTGGCAGGGCGTGCGCGGCGGGGTTTGTAAAACTATTTTGCAGCCGGAAATCGCAGGATATGCACAGTGATCGGCATGCCGCCGATTTTGCCGCGCCCGACCAAGGGAAAACACAATCAAGCAGGTGAAAGATGAGACAGGACGAATTGCAATTTAACGAAAGCACAACATTCCGACAGACGGAGACTCAGAATCATGCTAAGAGCGCCCCGCCGAAAGCCAAACAGCCTTCGAAAAGAGCGCGTTCCATGGAGAAGGCAACGCTTTGGCGTCCGGAATTTGAGCATGATGCCTGCGGAATCGGCCTTATGGCGCATGTCAACGGAGTCCGGTCCCATGAAATCGTTCGGGATGCTTTGAAGATATTGGAGCGGCTCGCACACCGCGGCGGAACAGGCGCGGACCCCGATACGGGCGACGGCGCCGGTATTTTGGTGCAGATCCCGGATCGTTTTTTGCGTAAAAAAACGGATTATCAGCTTCCCCGCGAGGGCCAATACGCCGTCGGCATGTTTTTCCTGCCGACGGAGCAAACGGAACGCGAGGCGGCGGAAGCTTCCGTTGAAGCGATCGTCGAAGAGGAGAAATTCTCTCTGATCGGCTGGCGGTCGGTCCCGACCAACCTGCATGCCTGTGGCGCGGGCGCGTGGGTGAGTGCGCCCAGTGTCCGGCAGATGCTTATCACATGGAAGAAGACGGACCTTCCCGCCGACGTTCGCCTGCTCGTGCTGCGCAAGCGGATTGAAAAGGCGATGAAAGAACAGGGCCGGAAAGTCTATATTCCGAGCCTGTCCGCCAACACGATCGTTTACAAGGGCATGATGCAGGCCTGGCAGGTGTCGGATTTCTATCCGGACCTGCTCGATGAAGATTTTATTTCCGCCATCGCGCTGGTGCATTCGCGCTACTCGACCAATACGTTCCCGAATTGGGACCGCGCTCAGCCTTTCCGCTTTGCGGCACACAACGGCGAGATCAACACGCTGAAAGGCTGCGAACATGCGGTGCTCGCGGCGTCCAGCGCCATGGACGGCGGACGGCTGGCGAAACGCTTTGCCGATATCCTTCCGATTCTTGACGAGGACGGCAGCGACTCCACCAAGTTTGACAATCTGCTGGAGTTTCTCGTTACGTCCGGCCGCTCCCTGCCGCAGGCGCTGTTTATGATGATGCCAGGCCCCTGGTCGAAGGACCTGACCATGGATGACAATCAGCGCGAATTTTACCGGTATGCGGCATGCCTGACGACTCCGTGGGACGGTCCTGCGGCAATGTGCTTTACCGACGGACGACAGGTCGGCGCCGTGCTGGACAGAAACGGCCTGCGGCCTGCGCGCTGGGTGCTGACCAGCTCCGACATTCTCGTGCTTGCTTCGGAATCGGGCGTTGTGGATCTACCGCCCGCCGAAGTCGTGCGGCGGGGCAAGCTCGGCCCGAATCAGATGCTGCTGCTGGATACGAAAGACGGAACGCTGCTGGAAGACCGGCAGATCAAGGATCAATATTTAAACGGCCCGTGGAAACAGTGGCTTCCACAACAGATCGTGAAGGTGGAAGAGCCGCCTTACATACGCAGGAGCAAGCCGGATTCCGTTCATCCGGAGCCCACACAGCGCCTGTTCGGCTGGACGTACGAAGATCGTATGCTGACCGTGCTTCCAATCGCGCAGACCGGCGTGGACCCGGTCGGCGCAATGGGTTACGATGCGCCGATCGCCGCACTTTCGGAAAAGCCGCAGCCGCTGTTCCACTATTTTAAGCAATTGTTTGCGCAGGTGACCAACCCGCCGATCGACGCCGTGCAGGAAGAATGCGTTACCGGTATGGATGTCTTCCTTGGGCCGAACGGCGACCCCACGCTCGACAAACCGGACAACTGCCGCAAAATCCATCTGGCCTCGCCGATTCTGCATACGGCAAGCCTTGAAAAATTGCTTTCCGGCATTCCCGGATTCGGCGCTGCGGAACTCCATATGGTTTTCGACCCGGAGAAGGGACTGGAAGCCGGACTGGACGATCTGTTTGCCGCGGCGGAACAGGCGCTGAAGGACGGCAATTCCATTCTGGTGCTTACCGACCGGCTCGCCGACGCCGAGCACGTACCGATCCCGTCCCTGCTGGCGACGGCGGGCGTGCATCACCACCTGATTCGCAAGGGCCTGCGCGGCCTTTGCTCCATCGTTGTAGACAGCTATGAACCGCGCGAAGTCCATCATGTCGCCTGCCTGATCGGGTATGGCGCAAAGGCCGTGTATCTGCGCGGCGTATACGAAACGGTTGAAGCGCTGGCGGACGAAGGGTACCTCGAATCGGTGTCGCTGGATGCGGCGATGCTCAACGTGCTTCACGGATACGACCACGGCGTGCTGAAAATCATGTCCAAAATGGGCATTTCCTGCGTGGACGGATACCATAGCGCGCAGATATTTGAAGCGCTCGGGCTTTCGCAGGAGCTGGTCGATCGTTTCTTTACCGGGACGGTCACCCGCGTCGGCGGCATGTCGCTGTCCGACCTGGAGCGCGAAACTCTGCGGCGGCACAAGGACGCCGTGGAGGCGCTGGACGGGGAGTTGCCGTCCGGCGGGCGCTTCCAGTACAAGCGCGACGGCGAAGAGCACCTCTACAACCCGCAGACCATCCATCTGCTTCAGACGGCGGTCCGAACGGGCGATTATGAACTGTTTAAGGAATTCGTCCGTCTTATCGAAGGGGACAAGCCGGTTACGCTGCGTAACTTATTGGGGTTCCAGCATTGCGACCCGATTCCCATCGAAGAGGTGGAACCGGTCGAAAAGCTGGTGCGGCGGTTCAAGACCGGCGCAATGTCATACGGCTCCATCAGCCAGGAAGCGCATGAATGCCTGGCGCTTGCGATGAACAAACTCGGCGGGAAGAGCAACTCCGGCGAAGGCGGCGAGGCGGTCGAACGGCTGTTTACCGATCGCAATTCCGCAATCAAGCAGATCGCTTCCGGACGATTCGGCGTGACCGGGCCGTATCTTGCGTCCGCAAAGGAAATACAGATCAAGATGGCGCAGGGCGCGAAGCCCGGCGAGGGCGGACACCTTCCCGGACGTAAGGTTTATCCATGGATTGCGCGCACGCGGCACTCCACGGCCGGCGTGGGCCTGATTTCGCCGCCGCCGCATCACGATATCTATTCGATCGAGGATCTGGCGCAACTGATCTATGATCTGAAAAACGCCAATCCGGACGCGCGGATCAACGTTAAGCTCGTTTCGGAGGCGGGCGTAGGGACCATTGCCGCCGGCGTTGCAAAGGGCGGCGCGGACGTGATCCTGATTTCCGGATACGACGGCGGTTCCGGCGCGAGCCCGCGCACGAGCCTTCAGCACGCCGGCCTGCCCTGGGAACTTGGCCTGGCCGAAACGCACCAGACGCTCGTTGCCAACGGATTGCGCGGGCGCGTCCGTGTGGAAACGGACGGCAAGCTCATGACCGGCCGGGATATTGCGATCGCCGCGCTGCTTGGCGCGGAGGAGTTCGGTTTTGCGACCCTCCCGCTGGTTGCCATGGGCTGCGTGATGATGCGCGTTTGCAATCTGGACACCTGTCCCGTCGGCGTTGCAACGCAAAACCCGGCGCTGCGCTGCCGCTTTGCCGGCAAACCCGAGCACGTGATCAATCTGATGCGCTTCCTTGCGCAAAATTTGCGTGAAAACATGGCGGAACTCGGATTCCGCACGCTTGACCAGATGGTCGGCATGGCGGGGCATCTGGCACAGGTCAAACAGTCCCCGAAAACCGACGGGATGGACCTTTCCGGCCTGATCCCGGGAGATCAGCCGTTGCCGTGGCGCGATCTGAAGCCGCATAAGGACGATCATAACCGTTTGTTCCACGACATGGTTCGCTCGCTGGTCGAACAGGGCGACGCCGTCGTTCAGCGGCCGATCTGCAATACGGAGCGGGCCGTGGCGACGCGCGTTTCCGCCTTTATCAGCCGCGAATACGGCAGTCTGCCGGACGGGCGCGTCCGCTTCCGCTTTCAGGGTACTGCGGGGCAGAGCTTCGGCGCTTTTGCGACCGCCGGCATCGAACTTACGATCGAAGGGGACGCAAACGACTATTTGGGCAAGGGCCTGTGCGGCGCGCGCATTATCGTGAAAGCGCCGAAGGACGCCGGATGGTCGGATAAGGATAACCTGCTTGCCGGCAATGTGGCGCTGTTTGGCGCGACCGGCGGCGAATTGTACCTTGCCGGACGCGCGGGCGAGCGCTTCTGCGTGCGCAACAGCGGCGCGATTGCCGTCTGCGAAGGCGTCGGCGACCACGGCTGCGAATATATGACCGGCGGAACGGCCGTCATTCTCGGGTCGGTCGGACGGAACTTTGCCTCCGGCATGTCCGGCGGTATCGCATATGTGCTCGACGACGGGAATTTCCGCCGCATGGTCAACAAAAACATGGTCGCGCTGTATGAACTGGACGCGCTGGACCTTGTGCTTTTGTACCGGTACCTGACGAACCATGTGAACTATACGGGATCGAAGATCGCCGCAAAAATTCTGGAAAAGTGGCCGTCCACGCACGCCCAGTTCGTAAAGGTTCTGCCGCACGATTATAAGGAGATGCTGGAAGCCCTGGACACGGCGGAACGCGAAGGATTCGAAGGCGAAGAGAAACTGGAGCGTGCGTTCCAGCTTAAGACCGGAATCGGTCAGTAAGCAGCGTCGGTAACGGCGAAAGGAGAAATTGGATGGGTAAGCTAACCGGCTTTATGGAATATGACAGAAAGACCGCACCCGAGCAATCCTGCGAAGAGCGCATTCAGCATTGGGATTCGTTCCATCCTGCGCAGAGCGAGGAAGAAATCCGGGAGCAGGCCGCCCGGTGCATGAACTGCGGCGTCCCGTTTTGCCACGCCGGGGTTGTCTGGCGCGGCGTGAGGTCTGGGTGCAGCATTGGCAATTTAATTCCCGAATGGAATCATCTGGTCTATAAAGGGCACTTTGAGGAAGCGTACAGACGGCTGGAAAAGACCAATCCCCTGCACGAGTTCACGTCCCGGGTCTGTCCGGCCCTGTGCGAGGGAGCCTGTACGGCGGGACTGAACGGAGACCCTATCGCCATCCGCGAAATTGAACGATTTCTCAGCGACCTTGCCTGGGAAAAGGGATGGGTGACGCCGCATCCTCCGAAAAGGCGAAACGGCAAGAGCGTCGCGGTGATCGGCTCCGGACCGTCCGGGCTGACTTCCGCTTACGAGCTGAACCGGCGCGGATTTTCCGTCACGGTGTTCGAACGGTCGGAGGAGCCCGGCGGGCTGCTGATGTTCGGCATTCCGAATATGAAGTTGCCCAAGGAGATCGTCCGGCGCCGCATCGAGCTGTTCCGGCAGGAGGGCATTGAATTTGTCTGCGGACAGGATGTCGGGAAAGACTTGCCGGTTTCCGAACTGGACCGTTTCGACGCGGTGCTGCTGTGCGGAGGCGCCGGCCAGCCGCGTGATCTGTCCGTTACCGGCCGGAACCTGCCGGGCGTGGGCTTTGCCGTACCGTTTCTTGCAAACGCCACCCGCCGGGTCGTCGCGGGGAAGACGGACGAAAAGCCGCTGGCGGGACGAAAAGTCGTTGTCATCGGCGGCGGCGACACGGGCAACGACTGCGTCGCGACGTCGATCCGTATGGGCGCAAACGCCGTGATACAGCTTGAAATCATGCCGCCGTCCCCGAAAACCCGCGCGTCGAACAATCCGTGGCCGCGCTGGCCGTTTGTTCTGAAGACCGATTACGGTCAGCAGGAAGCCATCTGGATGTACGGAAGCGACCCGCGGACGTTTGAAACCACCGCGGTATCCATAATTGGAAACGATACGAACGGCGTGACCGGAATCGAAACCGCAAAGGTGGAATGGGTGACGACGGAGCGCGGACGCGCCCCGCGCCAGATCGAATCCACCCGTAAACGGGAAGCGGCAACCGACGTGTTGATCGCAATGGGATTTATTGGTGCGGAAACGTACCTGCCCGAGGCGCTGGGCGTGTCCCCGGACCGCAACAGCTACGCGACCTCGCGTCCCGGCGTGTTTGCCGCGGGCGACATGCGCACGGGGCAGAGTTTGGTCGTGCGCGCCTCGGCGGACGCAAAATGCGCCGTTGCGGAAGTCGTGGAGTATCTTAGCGAATAGGGCGGCGTATGGTTCTGCTTTGAGCGCTTGCCGGGCGTGCCGGCAGTCGATTTTCAGGCTGCACAAGCCACAAAAGAACGAACATACCATTCTTGCTGGGGAAACGGAGAGGACTCGCGAAACATATTGTTTCGCGAGTCCTCAGCTTGTCAAAAAAGCTTTG
>CAYUUB010000114.1:0-6614 GCA_964447725.1 uncultured Oscillospiraceae bacterium | reverse complement strand
TCTATCAAGCATTTTTCCGCACTCCTTCATACATCTTGTTTCTTCTATGGCTGAATCATACTATATATATGTGAACATTCTTTTATGTCAAAATGAAAAAAGTATTATTTTTGGTTGAACAGTTTGTTGCCGCGCGGTGTTTTGCTTTTCGGTTAAGCGGTCCGGCATTTCCGGCAGAAGCGTCATGCCGGAAGCTTTTGCGCCGCGGATGCGACACAGCCGAACTTCCGCATGTGCAAACCGAGTGGTCCCGGCATGGCTATACCACGCGGGCCGAAAAAAGTGTATACTGAAGACAGCAATTCGTTCAGACAAAGGAGACGCGTCATGCAAAGAGCCGATCATGACCTTGCATTTCTGCAAAGGTTCGAAAATATAGCGTGGTACGAAGACGGAAAGGTCCGCATCCTGGACCGCCGTATCTATCCGGCGAAAGAGACGTTTGTGACCTGCGGCACACATGAAGAAGTGGCCAAAGCAATCACCGATATGGTGACCCAGAGTTACGGGCCGTTTCATGCTGCCGCGATGGGCATGGCGCTTGCCGCATACGAATGCCGCGGGCGCACCGCCGCTGAACAGGCCGCATATCTGAAGGCCGCGGCGGACGTCATCGCAAACGCGCGCCCGACAACGGCGAGGAAAATGCGGACGTGGACGGACGACTGCGAAAAGGACGCGGAAGCGGCGCTTCAGGCGGGGGAGAATGCCTGCGACGCAATCATGCGCGGCGCAGTCGCGAAGTTTTCACGCAGATACGACAGGATCGACCGGGAAGCGAAGTATTTTGTGGAAAAGGTGCCGAAGAATCCGACGATCATGACGCAGTGCTATGGCGACGCGGACCTCGGCATGCTGTTGCGCGCGCTGCGCGAACGCGGCGACGAAGCCAGGTTTTTCACCCCGGAAACGCGCCCGTACCTTCAGGGTGCGCGTTTAACGGCGAGCGTGATCTGCGATATGGGGTTTGACGTTACGCTGATTACGGACAATATGCCGGGTTACATCCTTGGGCACAAAAACGTCGACCTCTTCACGACCTCCGCGGACGTCATCACCATGGACGGCCATGTGGTCAATAAAATCGGCACGTTCCAGATTGCGCTTGCCGCGGATTACTATGGCGTGCCGTATTATGTCGCCGGTTTTCCGGACCGGACGCATCCGGACGTAAACTCCGTAAGGATAGAAGAACGCAACGGCGACGAGGTGCGTCACGCAATGGGCGTTTGCACATGCAAACCCGGCGTGAAAGGATATTATCCCGCGTTCGATATTACGCCGCCGGAGCTGGTGAGCGGCGTTGCGACCGACGTCGGCGTGCTGAAACCGACGGAACTCCGCTCTTATCAACCGGGCGTGTAACGGCACCCGCGCGGCAGGCAAAAAAACGGCAGCGGGAATTTCCGTTGCCGTTTTGTGCTTTTTGCGTTATCCTGCGTTTACAATGCGAATGTCGTGATTCGTCGGCATCATTTCGATCCATGTATTGCCGGGTTCCAGGCGGATCGTGGTGCCGTCGTAAAGCATATAGGTCGTAATGTCGTCAAGCGTCGGCCGGCTCCAGCTGCCGATGATATACTGCCCGTTGATGAAATATACGCAGTCGCCGCCTCCGGTGAGCGAAATATCCCGATAGGTCGAATCGTACGAGGAGACGCGGACGTATTGTATGATCAGGTTTTGAATGGTGATCGGCTCGTTTTCATAACCGAGCACATTGTCCGCGGGCGTCAGCGTTTTGGAAATTCCCAGAACACTTTTTGAGTTTTTGTCGCTGCGCGTCATCAGGTTCGTTTCGGCGTCATAGGTAAATACGACACGCTCCATATCCGAACTGGAAAACGGGATGCCGACGCTGGTAAAGGGCTTGGCCTTTTCGTAGGAAACGCCGCTTTCAAAGGCGAAACGCCCGGTGTTTGCCGTAGCGGTGGTATTATAGAACGCCTCGACATAGTCGAGCGCCTTGAAAAACAGGGTGTGCTCTTCGATTGCAGTGACCGTTTTGTCGGTATAGAAGTATCCTGCGGCGTCGCCGGTGTTTTCCGCGTGATAACGAAGTCCGGAATTTTGGATAAGCGTGTAATCATCGCCGGTGTTTTCCGGATCTCCGGCGGAGATATAAAGGCCGTCCCATTCAAGCGCCACATTGGCGAGGTAATCGCGGGAATCCCGGATTGGCCCGACGCGCTGCGCAACTTCATCCGAAAAAACCGCCAGATACCGCGTCGTGTAACTGGTGCGGTCAAGCAAAAATTCATACACGACGTCGGCGAGCATCAGCCCGGTTTGCGGCCTGCTCTGCGCGGCGTTGTCGATGACCACGAGAACCGGCCGGTATACGGAGCCTTCCGGCAGAGGGCGTCCGGTCGTGGTCGAAAGGTTCGGTTCCGCCGTTACGGACGGTTCTGGTTCTTCGGCGGGCTGCGGCGTTTCCTCCGGCATGGCGGAGGTTTCTCCGCTGTCGGCGGGCGCATCCGTGTCGCTGACGATCACGAGGTTTTCTTCGGAAGGCGTAACGGCGGGCGTGCCCGTCACGTCCAGAATGGTCTCCGCAACCGAGCACCCGCAAAGGAGCGGGAAAACAAGCGCAAAAATCAATATGAGCGAAACGAACGAACGCCCGGGAAAAAACGATATGCGATTTTGCCCGCGCTTAATCAAAGGTAACCGGCGTGTCGGCCGGATGCACCGCAATCCAGGTATTGCCCGGTTCGAGGATGACGAGCGAACCGTCGTCGAGCAGATAGGACGTATAATCGTCCTCGGTCGGCCGCGACCAGGTTCCGGTGACGTGAACGCCGTTGATAAAGTAGTCGCACTTGCCGGAGCCGATCAGATCGCAGGTGCGGCGGTGCTTATTGTCCTTCGGGACAAGCCCGTAATCGCAATACTGGACGATCAGGTTTTGAACGTTCATCTGTTCCGTGATATAGCTGTCGCCGTGATCGGTGAGCGTACGGGTCATAAAGGGCTCGCCGCTCTCGCTGCGATAGAGGCGGTTGCTCGCGGCGTCGTAGGTAAACTGGATCCACTGCGGATTGTCGGAGTTGCAAAACGGAAGGGAGACGGTCGTGAAAGCCTCGCCGTTTTCATAGGATACGTTTTCCATAAAGGAAAAACGATCGCAGACGGCGGCTTCGTGGTCGCCGTAGTAATCGTTCACCAGCGCTGCGACACGATAGTACAGCGCGTGAACATCCCCGCGTCCCGATTCCGGCGCGCGGAACTTATAACCGTTGTCGGCTTCGAAATCGTCGTATGCACCCTTGCTGCGGCGGAACGTTGCGGAATAGCCCCGGAAGTCGCCGCCCGGCAGATAGAGCGAGATCAGTTTACTTGGAACACGGCGATAGGGCGAACTGAGCAAGACGTATCCTTCGTGCAGATACATGCAGTCCCATTCATGCGCGAGGTCGATGAAGTAATACCGTGTCGAGCGCAAAGGCCCGGCATACAGCGGATAGGTATCGTTGAACACCGCCTGGAAGCGCGTGATGGTCTGCTCGACCAAAAATTCATAGATGATGTCCGCCTCCATGAGCGAAGTCTGCGGCTGCGCGCCGGTGGCGTTGTCGATCGACATGATGAACGGTTTGCTCGGCGTGCCTTCCGGGATGACCTTGCCGGACGTCTGGGAACGGTTTTGCGGTTCCGGCGTCGGCGTCGGTGTTGGCAGCGGCGTTGCGGTCGGTGTGGGCGTGGGCTGCTCCACGACGGCGACAGAGGGCTCCGGCGTCGGCGTAACCGCGGGCTCCGGCGTTTCCGTGCAGCCGGCGAGCGAAAGCACGATGCCGGACGTCAGAAAGAGTAAAACGATCCGACGGATCGAATGGACTCGAAAACCGGCGTTTTGTTTCATACCGATACCACTTTCTTGCATTTTTTTATAAAGAGCGGTCGTCGTCGCGTTTATGCGCTTTGCGGCGGTTGACAACGGTAATGACGATCAGAACGATTAAGACGACAAACAGTCCGCCGACCACGATATAGGCGATTGGCTCGACGTCCGAAAGGCCGCCGGCTTCGCTCTCCGAATCTAATGCTGCCGTTTCGTCGCCGCCGGTCTGCACGCTGGTGACAGGAACTTCGGTGGGCTCCGGCGTCGGACTCGGCGTCGGGATTGGCGTGGCCGGAACCCAGGGCGTCACAAGCGGGTCCGGCGCTTGCGCGGAACCGACGGTCACACTGCCGTTTTCAAGTGCAACAAATGAAAAATACTGGTTATAGTCTTCGTCGATATAAGAAATCACGTCTTCGGCGTAGTCACCGGTTTTATGCGTGGTAACGGTCAGCGCGCTGCCTGTTTCGGTTAGGATTTCGAAACGGACGGTCAGCAGCGTGCCCGCTCCCTCCAGACCGTCCCGGCAGGCGCAGGCAATGCTGACGTATCCCGGCGTATCGGCGTTTGAAACGCAGTATTCCGCGGGGAACAGGTCGCCGGGCGTTACGGAGACTACCGACAGCGCGTCCGGATCATAATTCAGGTTGAATTCTATGGAATCGACGTGCTCGCAGTCGTAGAGCATGACGGGCACGTCCACTTCGTCGCCGACCTCGCCCGAAGCCGATTCGACGGAGATGCGGACGGTCGTATCCGCCTCTTCTTCCGCCAGCGCGTGAACGGGAACAACCATTAGAACGGCCAGTATCAGCGCGGACAGAATCGGAAGCAACTTTCGCATGTATTGCATCTCCTTGCATAAAATAAATAATATATATGGTACCGCATATCGGGATTGAAGTCAATTTGCCGCGGCGCCATGCCCGTCTGAAAACGGAACGTTCAACAGTGGAAAAATCGGATCGTATCGGGCATTGCAAGCGGGGCGCACGCGCCGCCCGAAAAGCCGACTGCGACCGTGGGTTTTGCTTTGGCGAAGGCGTGTACGAGTCCGCCGGAGCGCTGTTTTTTTGCAGCCTATGGCGCGGCGATATAGAGGATGTCGCTTACGGGACGCTGCGATTCGATCGGTACGCTGACCAGCCCGTCGCGCGTGGCCATGACCGCCGTACGCCCGCCGTCGAGGTTGTACGCGACCGTGCAGCCCAGATCAAGGAAAAATTCCGAAAGTCCCTCAAGATTAAAGCCGGACGAATACGTCGGCCGCCGGCCGTCCGCAAGCAGGAAGATATAGTGCCCCGGTCCGTCGGAGCCGACGGCACTGCGGGGATGTTCCTTCTGGATCGACGACCCGATGTTATAGCTCTCCGGCATGCCGCCGTCGTCGGTGATCAGCGACGGGCCGAAACACCAGACCTGATACGGATTCTGCGCGACGATGTCGTCAATGTCGTACGTCCCCGCCAGATAGGTTTTCAGCACGCCGTCGTAGCCGAGCACGCAGAGGTCCATTTCGTCGTTCTCGTCCTGCCGGTACCAAACGCCGTTGCGGCAGACGGGCCCGCTGTGCAGGGACGAGTTGTAGAAATCGCCGGAGATCGCGACAAGCGCATCGTGCTCGACAGCCATATCGAGCACGAGCTGATATGTGCCGTGATATGCGTTGCTGGACAGCGCGGTTTTAAAGCTGCCGATGTCCTGAATGTAGATGTCCGCCACATAGCAGGTGATGAGCCGGTTGTGCTCGTTGACCTCCTTATGGAACTGGTATTGCGTAATGGTGACGGAGACGGAATCGCTCCGGTAATATTCGCCCGCCGATTCTTTCACGCCGGTGTAACTGAATTTATCGAACAGGGATTCGTCGCAGAGGCCGGTTTGCAGTTTTTTTGCAAGGGATTCCAGCGAGGGGACCTGCCCGGTCGAGTAGTAGAGCAAAACGCGCGCGTCCGTTTCGTCAACGGCACCGTTTCCCGTAACGTCCGCGGCGGTGTTTGCAGACGCGTTTGCGTCGTCTGCAAGACGGAGGAGGCCCGCCGCGTCGGAAGCGCAGCTCAATCCGTCTCCGTCGAGATCGCCGTTCGCATCTTCTGCCAGCGCGCCGACCCGTCCGGGCAAAAGCAGCAGGAACGTTCCCGCGACGACGGGAAGAATTTTGCGAAGGATGAAGTTGAAAGTTTTACCGTTGCGGGTCAACCCGCCACCTCCTGAAAGATGGAGCGTGCACTTACAGTTGCATGTCCGTTTTGTTTGCAACGAGGTTCAGTTCGCGCACCGACGGAAGCGAACGTATCGCGTCCACGCGCGCCATCTGCTCGCGGCCGAGCCGGAGTTCCAAAACAAGTTCCTCCCCGTCCGCCGTGAAGCGTTTGGATTTTACCTTCGCGTCCGGAAGCCGCCGCAGCACCGGCCTCAGTTCGTCGTCCGCGCCCGGAGCGTAGCGGACGATCAGCAGATAAGAGTCGCTTGGCTTCAGGCGCTTTCCAAGCGCGTTGAGAAGGATGAACAGCGCGCCGACGATCAGCGTCGCAAGAATCGCGATCAGCAGGAAACCGGCCCCGGCAAGGATGCCCGCCGCAAGCGCCCAGAACATGAAGATGGTGTCCATCGGCTCCTTGACCGCCGTGCGGAACCGGACGATGGACAGCGCGCCAACCATGCCGAGCGAGAGGACGAGATTCGACGAGATGGTCAGTATGATGGTGGAGGTGATCATGCTCATGAGCACGAGCCCGAGCAGGAACTGCTTGTTGAACAGCACGCCGCCGTA
>CAYUUB010000113.1:0-6631 GCA_964447725.1 uncultured Oscillospiraceae bacterium | reverse complement strand
TAAGGCAAGTGCTCTCCCAGCTGAGCTATGCTCCCCCGCACATCACAAATGCAAAGATTAGTATAGCGTATTGACTTTGTTGTGTCAACGAAAATGCTGCTTTTCTTTTGAGAAAACGCGGCAATAATTTTATAGAAATTCGATCGGCGCCGCCGCTGCCGAATCGTCCAAAGACATGACGGCTTGGCCGGCGTTTGTGAAAAGCACGGCTCCGTTTATGGGTCAATCACATTGTTTACGTTGCCTGCAGGGCTGCGTATGAATTGCGTGGATCGAGATACGAAAAAAGCGACACAAAAGATGCTCCGGCTGAATAACCCATAAAAACTGTATCTTTACACGAATTCTCTTATGCGATTCCATTGCGTGAACCTGCTATTTGATATATAATATGGAAACTCAAGCAATTACGGAGGCGCTATAGATGGAAATATCGACAAAACGCAAAACTAATACGCGTAATCTGGTGCGGGCAGGCATCCTTTCCGCGTTGATTATCGTGATGACCGTTGTTCCGTATACAGGTTATATCTATTACGGCCTTATCGAGATTACGACGCTGCATATCGTCGTAGCGGTCGGCGCAGTGCTGCTTGGCTGGCAGTATGGCGCGGTGCTCGGTCTTGTCTGGGGCGTAACCTGCATGCTGCGCGCGCTGACAAATCCGCTTTGGGCGCCGTTTGTAAACCCGCTGATCTCGGTTGTTCCGCGCGTTCTCGTCGGCGTCGTCGGCGGTCTCGCGGCGAGCGGGCTTCGCAAGCTGAAGCTGCGCAGCGGACTTGTTTCCAGCCTGTCTGCGGCCGCCGCTACGCTGACGAACACCGTTCTGGTGCTTTCGGCGCTGAAGCTCTTTTCCGCCGTGCTGACCGGAACGCCGCTGCTAGGAACGATCTACGCTACGCTCATCGGCGTTAACGGCGTGATCGAGCTGATTGCTGCGATTGTGATCGCCCCTGCGGTTGTGGCCGCCGTAAAGCCGCGCGAGCTCGTGCTCGGCATCGATATCGGTTCGTCGACGACGAAATTTGCGCTGGTCAAAAACGGCAAATGCATTAAGCAATTCAGGAAACCGGACGATCAGTCGTTTGAGGAAGCTCTGGAAGAGTTCGGCTATGCGGGCGTAAAGCGGATTGCGATCACGGGCGTCGGCGCGTCGTTCATCAAAGGCGACATCCATGGCGTTCCGACGAAGCGTACGGACGAATTCACGTCGGTTTCGCGCGGCGCGCTGAATCTCTCGCGCAAACACAACTGCCTGGTTGTCAGCGTTGGAACGGGAACGTCCTTTACGCGCATTACGCCGTTTCGCACCTGGCACCTCGGCGGCACCGGCCTTGGCGGCGGTCCGCTGAAAGGCCTCAGCGGAAAGATCTGCGGAACGGACGATATGGAAGAGCTCCAGCAACTGGCGGCAAAAGGCGATTTGCACGAAATCGACTTGCAGCTCATGGACGTCTGCGAAGGTACGATTTCCAACCTCAAACCCAATACGACTGTGGCGAACATGAACAAGCTCAGCGACAAGTCCACAAAAGAGGACCTCGCGGCCGGGCTTTGCAACCTGATTTTCCAGGGAATCGGCGTTATGGCTTCGCTTGCAATCAAACGGCATTGCACGAAAAACATTGTTCTGGTAGGCACGATCACCGACTGGCCGATTGCGCAGCGCAGCCTGGACGAGGTGGCGGCGCTTCATAACGTGCGGTTTATCATCCCCGAACATGCGGCGTTCGCAACGGCAATCGGCGCTGCGTTGGCAGAGTAGGGCAGGTATCAGGAGGAAACGTGAAACAATACCAGATAGCTATTTTAGGCTTTGGAACCGTCGGTAGCGGCGTATATCGGATTCTAAACGAAAACGGCGGACAGATTACGCATCGCGAAGCAATCGAGATCCGGATCAAAAGGATTCTGGTCCGTGATTTTGAGCATGAACCGAACCTGGGCATGGCCCCGCGCGAAACGTTCACGACTTCGTTTGACGACGTTGTGAAGGACCCGGAAATCGGCATCGTTGTCGAATGCATGGGCGGCATCGAACCGGCGCGGTCGTTTATCCTTCGCGCGCTGAAAGCCGGTAAGACGGTCGTCACATCGAATAAAGAAGTGATGAGCAAGCACTGGCCGGAGTTTGAGAAGGCGGCAAAGTCCACCGGCGCGGGGCTGTACCTCGAAGCGACGGTCGGCGGCGGCATTCCGATTCTGCGGACGATCCTTGATTCCATGCAGGCAAACAATATTTCCCGCGTGATGGGTATCATCAACGGGACGACGAACTATATCCTGACGCAGATGACGGAGGCCGGGCAGAGCTTTGCGGACGCGCTTAAGGACGCCCAGCAGCTTGGCTATGCGGAGGCGAACCCCACCGCGGACGTGGAAGGCTTTGACGCGATGTACAAGCTTTCCATCCTGTCTTCCATGGCGTTCCATGCGCATATGCCGGTGGAAGTGATCTACCGCGAGGGCATCACGAAGCTGACCAAGGCCGATTTCGAGACCGCGCAGCTGCTTGGCTACAAGATCAAGCTGCTTGCGATCGGCAAAAAGGACGGCAACCGCATCGAGGTGCGCGTCCATCCGACGATGATTCCCGACACGCACCCGCTCGCGAGCGTACGCGGCGTGTTTAACGCGATTTTCCTTACGGGGCATGCGGTGGACGACGTCATGCTGTACGGCCGGGGAGCGGGTTGTATGCCGACGGCAAGCGCCGTTGTGAGCGACGTCATCTATGCCTGCCATGCCGACGGACGGCACCAGTACATGACGTTCGTCAACAGCGAAAGCATGAGCAGCGATATCGAGCTGGTCAACGATTTTGCGTGCGTGTACTGCGTGCGGCTCCATGTGGCCGACCAGCCGGGCACGATGGCGGCCGTCGCGGGGATTTTTGCGGAGCACGGCGTTTCGCTCAAGAGCGTAATTCAGCTTGGCGAAACGGAAGGCAAGTCTTCCCGCATTACGTTCCTTACGCATCGGGCCAGGGAACTCAGCGTACATGAAGCGCTGAGCGAGATTCAGGCGCTCGATTGCGTGGACGAAGTGGAGAGCCTCATTCGCGTTGAGGAATGACGCCGGTTTGCGAAATAACACTTGCAATGGACGCGCGGCTTCGCTATAATGTTCGTTGCGAGCGCTGATGTAGCTCAGTCGGTAGAGCACCTCATTGGTAATGAGGAGGTAGGCAGTTCGAATCTGCTCATCAGCTCCAAAAGAAGCTGTACTCCAACCGGAGTGCAGCTTCTTTTTTACATGGGTTTCACACGGGAGAGGGTGGCCCGAACGATTGACGGATGCCGATAATATGATACAATATGATCAATTACTGCCGGAAAAGGCCGAAGGGAATTTCCATCTGTGCCAAACGGATGATACTGGAAAAACAGAATGCCGGAATTTGATGAAAAACTGATAGAGGCCTCCGGGATATTTAAAGCCCTGAGCCACCCTGCAAGGCTCTGCATCGTCAACAAATTGACGCGCGTCAACCTCAACGTAACGCAGATGCAGGAGTGCCTCGCGATGTCGCAGTCCAACATTTCCCAGCACCTTTCCATATTGAAAAGCAAAGGGATTATCAAGGGCACGCGGGTCGGCTCGGAAGTGATCTATTCGCTGACGGACGAGAGGATGCGTGCTCTTGTGACGATTTTTCTACCGAAATAAACGGCCCTTGATTTTTATAAATAAGGCGGAGGACGGCCTGAACCGTCTTCCGCCTTTCTTTCCGCAGGAAAAGCCTTGAAAAACCTGCAGAAGCTTGTATGCCGACGAATCAATCGTTTCCGGTTTCGCCTGCGGCGTCCGCAATTTGTTCCGGAGCGGCGGGTCCGTCCGGCAGGGAGCCGTCGTTGCACAGCGGATCGGGATGCGATTTGGATGCGCGCCGCTTAAAAAGCCTTGTGAACGGGTACGTGATCGCCGCAAAGAGCGCGATCATGCTCACATACTGCGCAATCAGTGACAGGATGCCGACCGCGCTGACTGCGCCGCCGTTGCCATTGCCGCTGCCGCCGGACCCGTTGCCCTGCGCACCGCGACGACCGCCGCCGTCGAATGGGTGCTCGCCGTCCTGATCGCCGGAGACGGTTTCGCCGCTTTGTGGCGGCTGAGCGCTGCTGGTATCCGAGTCCGCGTCCGGGAGCTCGCTTAAATCCAGAGGACGCTCATGGTCGTTGTCGTTGCCGTCCAGTTCGGCCTCTCCTGTAGGAGACGGGACGCTGTGCGAAAGGCTTGCGGCCTGAATCGGCGCCGCGAGGTACGACACGAACGACGAAGCGAACAGGCTGTATGCGCCAAAAGCGACGACCAGCGCCAGCACGACGGCCAGGACGATCCTGCCCGCTTTCTTTGCGCCCTTGCGGAGCAGTTTCCCGAAGATATAGTCCGCGTGCAGGCCGAGATGAACGCCCATCAGAATGACGGCGACGGCGGACGCGAAATAATGCAGCGTTTTAAAGTTGCCGCTTGCATTGATCGAAAAGACGACTTTGCTGATGAGTATTCCGGTCATGCCAACGGTTAGGAAGGCGATCAGCAGCAACGCGTCGACAATATAACAGGCGCGCACATGGGCGCTTGTGGTTTTCGCGAACAGACGCCTGGTCACCGCGCCGATCCATTTGGCGTTGAAGAGCAGGTGGACGATAAACAGCCCAATCAGCGCCAGGCCGCCGATTTCATGGAAACCAATGCTGACGACTTGCTTTTTATACATTAAGGCAAGCAGAATCAGCATCACTGCGTCCAGCGTCAATTTCAGGATGCGTTTTTGCTTTGCGTTCATTTGCGGTCAGTTCCCCCTTTTATCTTTCATCTCATCATATCGTCAGAAGTGGAAATCGCGGTGGTAGGATTTCGACATTCATTTGTCAAATTGTTACAAAACGGACAGGGACCGGCCATATAAAGTACGCCGCGCCGTTTTTGGCGGCGCGGCGTTGGAACTTTAAAACAGATTTGCCCGTATCAACGGTAAATCAGCCCCACAAGCGCGTTTGTCCACGTGGCGGGCAATAGCTTTGCAAGGAACACGAAAAGCCGGTACGATGAGCCTACGGTGCGAAACGCGCGCGGTTTTTTTTCGGAAGCCGCGTGCAGTATCGTTTTGGCGACTTTGGCCGGCGGCATCCCGGTCTGCTCGTCGTGCTCCATAACGGCGACCGCGTGTTCGAGCGCCTTGCCGTATACGTCCGCGCCGAATGCGCTTTTTCTCCGCGCAGCGGTGAAACCCGTCTTCACGTCGCCGGGAAGAACGGCGCAGACTCTGACGCCGAAGGGCCCGACTTCGTTCCGAAGGGCAAGGGTCAGGGAATTGACTGCCGCTTTGGTCGCCGAGTAAAAGGACTGGAATGGAATAGCGATCGGCGCTGCGACCGAGCTGACGTTGATGATGTGCCCGCGCCCGGCGGCGCGCATGGCGGGCAGGACCGCCTGAATGCAATTGAGCGCGCCGAAAAAGTTCACGTTCAGCTGCGCGTGCGCGTCGGCGGGGTCGGTGAACTCCACCGCCCCGGAGATGCCGAAGCCCGCGTTGTTGACGAGCAGGTCGATCTGCCCCTGCTCGTCGAGCACCTGCGCAACGGCGGCTTGCACCTGTCCGGCGTCCGTTACGTCCGCCGTAATGTGGCGGATGCCGTCCCGGTCCGTCCCGCCGCGGCTGAATTCGTAAACCGTGTATCCGTTTTGAGCGAGCAATTCCGCCGTCGCTTTGCCGATTCCGCTGCTGCCGCCGGTCAGGATGCAAACGCGCTTCATAACGCTTCCTCCTTCAACACGTCCGACATGATGTCCATCGCTTCGTCAAGCAGCGGCTCCGTGAGCGTCGCCATGTAGCTTGTGCGCAGCAGGCATTCGGTGGCGGGCGTTGCGGGCGGAAGGACGGGGTTGACGTAAACGCCCGCTTCGTACAGCTTTTTCGCGATCACGAGCGTGCGCGTGGCTTCGTATGTATAAATCGGAATGATCGGGATATCCGCGGTGTATTTATGCGGGATGTTCCGCTTCGTCAGGCCGTCATTGGTAGAGCGGCAAAGCGCCTGCAGCCGGTCCACCCGCTCCGGCCCCTTTTCCAGGACCCGCAGGGCCGCCAGCGCGCAGGCGCAGTTGGCGGGCGTCATGGAAGCCGAGAAGATAAAGGGGCGCGAGTTATGGCGCACATATTCGGCGACCACTTCGCTCGATGCCATGTAACCGCCGAGGCTGGCGAGGGATTTGCTGAACGTGCCCATATAGACGTCCACTTCGTCTGCCAGACCGAAGTAATCGGCGGTCCCGCGCCCACCGTTACCGATCACACCGAGGCCATGCGCGTCGTCGACCATGACCCTTGCGCCGAACTCTCTGGCCAGCGCGACGATCTCCGGCAGCTTTGCAATATCCCCGCCCATGCTGAACACGCCGTCGGTCACGATAAGGATGCCGGCGCTTTCCGGAATCTTTCCGAGCACGCGGCGCAGGTCGTCCATGTCGCTGTGGCGGTAACGAACCATGGTGCCGAAGGAAAGGCGGCAGCCGTCGTAGATGCTTGCGTGGTTCTCCTTGTCACAGACGACATAGTCACAGCGGCCGACAAGCGCGCTGATGATGCCGAGGTTGCTCTGAAAGCCGGTGGAAAACGTAACGACCG
>CAYUUB010000112.1:0-6687 GCA_964447725.1 uncultured Oscillospiraceae bacterium | reverse complement strand
TTTCGCTGGTGCTTTACGATATGGAGCGCGTCGGCTTCTACGCCGACGAAACGATCCTGAAGGATTTGCAGGCGAAATTCAACGGGCAGATCGAAGTCCTCGCCAGCCGGATTTACGAGCTGACCGGCGAAACGTTCAATATCCTTTCGCCCAAACAGCTCGGCGACGTGCTGTTCAACAAGTTGGGTTTACCGACCGGCAGAAAGACGAAATCCGGCTTTTCCACGGACGCGGACACGCTCGAAGCGATACGGGACCGCCATCCCGCCGTGCCGCTGATCCTCGAATACCGGTTCCTCACAAAGCTCAAGAGCACGTTCGTGGACGGGCTTCTGAACGTCCGCAGCAAGGACGACGGGCGCGTGCGCACGCAATTCAACCAGTGCGTGACCGCAACGGGCCGAATCTCCAGCACGGAGCCGAACCTCCAGAACATCCCGGTCCGGACAGCGCAGGGGCGGGAGATACGGAGGGCATTCGTCGCGTCCGAAGGATGCGTGCTGGTCGACGCGGACTATTCGCAGATCGAGCTGCGGCTGCTGGCGCACATCAGCGGCGACGAAGGCATGATCGAAGCTTTCAACGGCGGCAAGGACATCCACCGGACGACCGCGAGCGAAGTGTTCGGCGTTCCGTTCGACGCGGTGTCCGGCGAGCTGAGGAACGCCGCAAAGGCGGTCAACTTCGGCATCGTCTACGGCATCAGCGATTTCGGCCTCGCGCGCAATCTCGACATTTCGGTCAAACGCGCGGGCGAATATAAAAAGCTGTACTTCGAGCGCTATCCGGGCGTTAAGGCGTACCTGGACGAAAGCGTCGAATCCGCCAAAAAGACCGGCTATGCAAAGACGATGTTCGACCGCAGACGGGCCATGCCGGAGCTGAAGAGCTCCAACTACAACACGCGCTCGTTCGGCGAACGGGTCGCCATGAATATGCCGATCCAAGGCACGGCGGCGGACATCATCAAGCTCGCGATGGTCCGGGTTTCGAAGGAGCTCGAAACGCGCGGGCTGAAAGCAAAGCTGATTTTGCAGGTGCATGACGAACTGATCTTCGACACGCCGGTCGACGAGCGCGACGCGGTCGTTTTGATGGTGCACGACTGCATGGAGCAGGTCATCAAACTCAGCGTGCCGTTGGACGCGGACGTGAAGGTTGGAAAGAGCTGGTTCGAGACCAAATGACGCGCGCGCAATACAAACGCATCGGCCTGACGGGCGGGATCGGCTCCGGCAAGACGACCGCGGCCGGATATTTTGCCGCGCTCGGCGCGCCGGTGGTCGGCGCGGACGAGATCTCCCGTAAATCGCTGGAAAAGGGCGGAGCGTGTTATGCGCGCACGATCGAAACGTTCGGCATGGGCATTCTGCATAATGATGGCACGATCGACCGAAAAGCGCTGGCGAAGATCGTCTTTTCCGACGAAAAAAAGCGCCGTGCGCTGAACGGGATCATCCATCCGCATGTGCTCGAAGCGATGTTTGAGCAGGCGGACGCACTTTTTAAAGACCGCGGATGTAAGCTCGTTTTATTCGACGTGCCGCTGCTGTTCGAAAGCGGAATGGACAGCGAGATGGACGCGAACATACTCGTCGCCTGCAATGAGGAAACGCGCATCCGCCGCGTTATGGAACGCGACGACGCCACGCGCGAAGCGGCGCTGTCGAGGATGCGCTCGCAGATGCCGGAAAATGAAAAGCGCGCGCGCGCCGACTTTGTCCTGGACAACAATTTTTCGACGTCCGACCTGAAGCAACAGGTCGAGGCGCTTTATAAAAAACTGACGGAGTCCGCCAATGCAGCAGCCGAACAATAGACCGAAGGCACGACGCCAACCGCATGAAAAACGCCGCCTCAGCGGACTGCAGATTGCAATCATCGCGCTGGGTTCGGTGATTTTTCTCTGTTGCGCGGCGTTCTGCGGCTATCTGATCTATGAAAACGAACAGTACAAAAAAGCGCTGGAAAACTATCCGACCGCGTATACGGATTTGATTGAAACCTATGCGGAGGAATACGAGCTCGATCCGTATCTCGTGCAGTCCATCATGCGCTGCGAAAGCAGCAACGACCCTTCCGCCGTCAGCGACGCGGGCGCGATCGGGCTCATGCAGATCATGCCGGACACGGGGACCTGGATCGCGCACAAGCTCGACCTCGACGATGTGTATACGGAGGACATGCTCTACGACCCGGATACGAATATCGAGTTCGGCTGCTGGTACCTGCACTTTTTAAAGGGCCGGTTCGACGGAAACGTCATGCAGATGGTCGCCGCGTACAACGCCGGCCACGGCAGCGTGGAAGGATGGCTGGAGGACGAACGGTTTTCGGCGGACGGCGAGCTGACCAGCATACCGTTTGAGCAGACCGCGCGGTACTATGAAAAGGTTATGACCGCTTACGAAAACTATACGACGCTCTACCCGGAACTGTTTGCCGCAGGCGCGGCAAGCTCGGTTGAAGCGGGATAGAAAGCGTGCTATACTGAATCATCTCAGGCAGGAGGGAAACGCCTTTGCTGGAAATTATTTTGATCGTCGCGATTCTGGCCGCCGACCAGATCACGAAATATCTGATACAGCTCTATCTTTCGCCGGTCGGCACGTCTCTGCCGCTGATTCCCGGCGTGTTTCAACTGACCAACGCGCACAACACCGGCGCGGCATGGGGTATGCTGCCCGGCTTCCGCTGGATGTTCATCCCGCTGACGCTCGTGGTCTGCGGCGCTATCGCATATGTCCTGATCCGCCATCACAAGCGCCTCTGCGTCTTCTCGCGCATCACGCTTGCGCTGCTGTTTGCGGGCGCCGTCGGAAACCTGATCGACCGCGTTGCGCTGAGCTATGTGCGGGATTTTCTCGATTTTTGCCTGATCAACTTCCCGGTGTTCAACGTTGCGGACAGCTCGCTGACCGTCGGCTGCATCCTGCTGGTCGTCGACGCGCTGTTTTTAAAGGACCGTTCGATCTTTGAACGCGTCTCTTTTTCCAAAAACAGGCCCGACAAGACCCTCGGCAGCGGCAACGATGCCTGAGCAGGAAAGCGAGACAATCGTAAGCGACCGAAAGCTCCGGCTCGACGCGTTTGTTGCGGCGGAGACGGAACTTTCGCGCACGCAGGCGCAGAAACTGATTCGCGACGGGGCGATCACGCTCAACGGCGAACCCGCAAAGCCGAACACGGCGACTGCGCCCGGCGACGCGATCGACATCTGCTATCCCGAGCCGGTGGCGATTGACGTGCAGCCGGAGGATATCCCGCTGGACGTGCTCTACGAAGACCGCGACCTGCTCGTGGTAGACAAGCCGCAGGGCATGGTCGTGCATCCCGCGCCGGGACATCCGAACGGCACGCTGGTCAACGCGCTGTTGTACCGAATCGGCGATCTTTCCGGCATCGGCGGGGAGCTTCGGCCCGGCATCGTCCACCGTATCGACCGCATGACCTCGGGGCTGCTGGTCGTCGCCAAAAACGACGCGGCGCACAGGCGCCTGAGCGAGCAGTTTCGCGACCACACGGCGCACAGGAGCTACGTCGCCCTTGTTGACGGCAACCTGAAAGAGGACGAAGGGACGATCGACGCGCCGATCGCGCGGCATCCCGCCGACCGAAAAAAAATGGCGATCGTGCCGGGCGGACGGGAAGCGGTCACGCACTGGCAGGCGGTCGAGCGTTACGGGCAGTATACGCTGCTCCGGCTGGAGCTGGAGACGGGCCGAACGCATCAGATCCGCGTCCACATGGCGTCCGTGCAGCATCCCGTCACGGGCGACGACGTTTACGGACGATCGAAGCGCCCGTTCGGATTAAAGGGACAGGCTTTGCACGGATACCGTCTGACGTTTCAACACCCGCAGAGCGGGGAGGCCATGCGCTTTTACGCGCCGCCGCCGGACTATTTCATGCTTGCTCTGAAAAAGGCGGGCGGGCAGCAAAGCAAAGAGGAATTGATGGAATGTCTGAAACGACTGGAAGATAAAGGAGAATAAAATGAAACGATCCTTCAAACTGCTCGCACTGATAGCCGCGCTCGTCATGCTTTTCAGCGCCTTTTCCGGCTGCAAAATGCCGGACAGCACGACCGAGACGCAAACGATCACCGTAGAGAACGATACGCCCACGGAAACGCCGGAACCGACGGCGACGCCGGAGCCGACTTTTGAAGTAAGCGAAGATGCGGCCGCTGCGTTCGACGCGCTGGACCTGGAAGTCTTTTGCTGGTATGCGACGACCGACGGCTATACCTACCATATGTTCGTTGACGACCCGGACTCGTTTGGAATCGATCCCTCCACGGTGCCGATGACGCTCGGCGAGTTTACGGAGGAGGATTCCAAGCGCCTCGGTCAGGAAGCGAGCGTTTATCTTGACCAGCTCAACGCGATCGACCGCGAGGAATTGCCGGAGGACGTACAGTTTTCCTATGACGTTTTGCAGCAGATTCTCGTCGATTTTTCCTATGTGAACGAAGACTACGACTATATGTACGAACCGCTGACCGAATACAGCGGGATTCATGCGAACCTGCCGCTGTCGTTTGCGCTGTTCGAGCTCAAGGACACGCAGGACGTCGACGACTACCTGACGCTGCTGGCCGACGTGCCGCGGTACATGGGACAGGTGTTGACCTACGAACAGAAGCGCGCCGAGCTTGGTTATTTTATGACCGAGGACGCGCTGGATGCGATCCTGGAGGACGTCAAGACCATCGTCGATTCGCGCGACACGTCGTTTCTATACACGACGTTCAACGATGCGATCGATCAGCTCGATCTGACGGAAGAACAGGCGCAGGCATATAAGGACCAGAACGCGAGCCTGATTGCAACCGAGTTTATCGGCGCGTACCAAACGCTGTACGACGGCCTCGAAGCGCTCAGAAGCAGCTGCCGGACCTATGAAGAGGCGGCGACGTTCACGGAAAAACAAAAGAGCTATTTCGAGTACAGTATGCAAAGCGACGGCTGCAATTTCCTGACCGTCGAGGAGACGCTGGAGATGCTCAAGGACGAGTTTTTCTACCTGCTGAACGATTACCTGTCGCTGTATTACAACAATCAGGACCTGGCCGACATGGACATCGACCTGACCAGCGGGGACATGGAGACCGACCTCGATTACCTCAAGAGCATCATGACGACGCTCCTGCCGGAACTGCCGGAGCATAACCTGACGCTGACGGACGTGCCGGAGGAACTGGAGGACATGTTTTCGCCCGCGGCGTACGTCATCCCCGCGCTGGACGACTGGAAGGACAACATCGTCTATATCAACACGGCCAGCGAAGACTCGACGCTGCTGCTGACGCTCGCGCACGAGTGCTACCCGGGGCACCTTTACCAGTATGTCTACCAGCGCAGCCTGGACAATGTCTGCCGCATGCAGAAGGTCGTTAATTTCGGCGGCTATGCCGAGGGCTGGGCGCAGTTTGCGGAATATCTCGTTATGGAAAACCAGACGCAGTATGATCACGATTACGTGGAGTTTGCGTTTGACTACGGTATGATGATGAACGCGATCCTGCCGGGCATGATCAGCATCCAGGTCAACTACTACGGATATTCGGAATCCGCGCTGGAGTCCTATCTGACGGGAATCGGCCTGAACGGCGAACTGATTGCGAGCGTGTATTATCCGATCGTCGTCGATCAGCCGTATTACTTCTTCGAGTATGCGATCGGCTACAGTCAGCTTGCGCAGATGTATCGCGATATCAAGACCGATCTTGGCGACAGCTTTGACCTTGAGGCGTTTCTGGAAACCTACATGGACCTGGGGCCCGGATACTTCGGAATGATCACGGAGCAGATGGACGTCTGGGCGGACAGCGTCATGTCCGAAGGCGCGTAACGCTTGACAAACGCAGCGAATTCAGCTAGACTGACGACAATTGGATAACGAATATAAAATGCTTGGAAGATGAGGAGTACGCGCTCGATTTTGCAGCAGAGAGGCCGCCCGTTTTGGGCTGAAAGGCGGCTGGCAAAACGGTACGGAAGGTCGCATTGGAGCAGGGGGCGCGAAGGCAAACTGCCGGTAGCGTTCCACGAAGATTCCGCGTTAAGGATAATATGAAGAGGAACGCCGCGGTACATCGCCGCGCGTTCAACAAAGGTGGTACCGCGAACGTCCGCTTCGTCCTTTGGCGAGGCGGGCGTTTTATGATGAATCGATTGATCGAATCGTGAGGAAGGCAGGGGGAATAATATGCATCCCGAAATGGAAAAAACCTACGATCACGCGCGCGTGGAGTCCGCTCTCTACAAAAAATGGGAGCAGAACGGTTACTTTCACGCGCGTCCAAATACCGGAAAGCCGCCGTACACAATCGTAATCCCGCCGCCCAACATCACGGGCAAGCTCCACATGGGCCACGCGATCGACGAGACGCTGCAGGACGTGCTGATCCGCTACAAGCGCATGAGCGGCTTTGAAACGCTCTGGATGCCGGGCACGGACCATGCGTCCATCGCAACCGAGGTCAAGATCGTCGAGCAGATGGCCAGAGAGGGCATCACGAAAAAGGACATCGGCCGCGAGGCGTTTTTGGAGCGCGCCTGGAAATGGCGCGAGGAATACGGCAGCACCATCGTCAAACAGCTGCGCTATCTCGGCTCCTCCTGCGACTGGGTGCGGGAGCGCTTTACCATGGACGAAGGCTGCAGCAAGGCCGTGACCAAG
>CAYUUB010000111.1:0-6707 GCA_964447725.1 uncultured Oscillospiraceae bacterium | reverse complement strand
TGTACTCCCAGGTCAGGAGGCCGGAGTAGTTGAGGAAGCATTCGATGATGACCGCTAGCGTTGTGTAGAGGATCGTGTAGAACACGCGGTTGTTGATGCCGAGGATCTTCGCTTTCGGGTCCTTTGGCAGGACCAGGCAGACGACGAGGCCCATCATGGCGAACATAAACGAAATTTCGATGTTGTAGCCAATCAGAATCAGCAGCGCGGTATCGCCTACGCCCATCGGCGTGCCCCAGACGGGCGCGAAACCGCTTGCATGGAAAACGATGCTGTTCCAGATCTCGTTGAACAGGTCCATTCCCCAGAGCGCCGCGCCGCCGAGAACGACGTTCCAGTTCTTCACCTGAATTTCCTTGTTGTAGACGTACATCACGATCAAAAGCAGCGGCACGACGTACCATTTCATCGTGAGTTGCGGGTTGCGCAGAATTTCAAGCGCGCTTTGCGAATAAGCAGACATGACAGACCTCCTGATTGAATTGTGTGGATGATGTGACTACAAACAAGCATACGCCTTTACGCGTATTTGTCAATACAGCCGGGGAGTGTAAATTCTTTTTTCCTATTCGGAATTTTCGGTTTACTTTCAATGATTCGTTTGGTAAAATAAGCGTGCCAACGGGCGGACGACCGGTTGGCGAGCAAATTGAAAGGAGATCCAAACGTATGGACGCCGGGCCTTACCCGAGTAGAATTTTCCCTAAAATTTCATACCGCGGGGCGACGTCTGTGGCTGTTTGGTAGCGTTCATCATTCGCCGTCCCCGAGAAAGGACGTGCAACATGATCGATCGTGTTCTCTCTCTTCTCGAAGAGAAGCGTTATCCTGAAGTCAAGAAAACCTTTTTATCGATGCACGAAGCGGACATTGCGGAAATTTTTGACGAAGTTTCCGACTCTGAAACTACGCTTCGTTTGTTTCGTTTAATCCCAAAGGACAACGCCGCGGAGGTGTTTTCCTACCTCGACGCGGACATTCAGCAGCGCATCATCGAGGCGCTGACCGATACGGAGCTGAAATACATCCTCGACGGCATGTATCTTGACGACTATGTCGATATGGTCGAGGAGATGCCCGCAAACGTCGTACAGAGGGTCATGAAGAATTCCTCGTCGAAAAACCGCGGGCTCATCAACCAATACCTGAATTATCCGGAAGACTCCGCAGGCAGCCTCATGACCTGCGAATACGTCTACCTGAAAAAAACGCTCACCGTCAAGGAAGCGTTTACGGTCATCCGCAACACCGGCATCGACAAGGAAACGGTTTATACCTGTTATGTAACCAGCCCGGCGCGAAAGCTGGAAGGCGTCGTCTCCGTGCTGGAACTGCTGCTTGCCGACCCGGACAAGCGCGTCGGCGACATCATGACGACGTCGCCGATCTGCGTGCATACCCTGGACGACAAAGAAGACGTTGCAAAGATGTTCTCGCATTACGACCTGATCGCGCTGCCGGTCGTCGACAAGGAGGAGCGCCTCGTCGGCATCATCACCGTCGATGACGCGGTCGACGTCCTGCAGGAAGAGAACACGGAAGACTTCGAGCTGATGGCCGGTATGTCGCCAAGCGAGAACACCTATTTAAAAACGCCGGTGTGGTCGCTTGCGAAAAACCGCATCCTGTGGCTCATGATCCTCATGGTGTCCGCCATGATCACCGGTTCGCTTCTGGAGAGTTACGAAGCCGCGATCTCCGCCATTCCGCTGCTCGTTACGTTTATCCCGATGCTGATGGACACCGGCGGCAACAGCGGCGCGCAGGCCACGACCATGATCATCCGCGGGCTGGCGCTGGACGAAATCGAACTAAAGGACATCTTTCGCGTCTGGTGGAAGGAAATCCGCGTTGCGGCGACGGTCGGCGTGGCGCTTTCGGCAGTCAACTTTCTGCGCATCATCATCCAGTACCACTCGGACCCGAACTGCGTGCGCATTGCGCTGACGGTTTCGCTGACGCTGATTGCAACGGTGTTTATCGCAAAATCGCTCGGCTGCCTGTTGCCGATGCTGTCCAAGAAACTCAAGCTCGACCCGGCGGTTGTAGCCGCGCCGATGCTTACCACCATCACGGACGCCTGTTCCATCCTGGTTTTCTTCAATATTGCCATCGCTCTGTTGGGAAAGCTGATGTAGGGCTCCAACCTCGACAAACAATAAACAACAAAGCAGCCGTTGATCGCTTGCCGCGAACGGCTGCTTTGCCGGTTATTACGACGTTTAAATGTAAGGCGCAGGCCGCTTTTTTTGCCGATACCGATGGTATCCGATATATGCGATTGAAAGCAAAACGCCCGCAATGCTGAACCACTGGGACGTTGACAACCCAAGCAGCGCTCCTCTCACGGAATCATAACGATAATATTCCAGGAAGAAACGGATGCTTCCATAGCAGATGACATAAACCGGAAGCACCAGCGTTTTAGACGTTGTTTTTTTGGTAAAAACGATCAGGAAGAGAAAGATCAACAGGTTGAACCCGGATTCGAACAACTGCACCGGCAGCAGCGAAACGCCGGTGGGCGCGCCGCCGACAGGGTGCGTGTAGACAACGCCCAGCCAACTGTCCGTTGGGATGCCATAGCAACAGCCCGCACAAAAACAGCCGATTCGACCAATTGCGTGCGCCAGTGGCAGCGCAGGCACAACCGGATTTAGAAAATCGTTCAATAGCGCCCTGGCCAGGCGCGTGCCAAGCAGGGCGCCCAAAATACCGCCCGCAAGGCCGCCATAGAAGACCATTCCGCCCTGGAGCAGCAGGCGGCCGGCTTGTCCGGAACGAATGAACGCGGCGATCTCTGTGAAAGAAAAGCTCACGAACACATAGGTTAGCCTCGCTCCGATCAGGCCGAGCCCGACGGCACAGGTGGCAATGATAAGGAAATCGTCGCCCGACAGTCCGGCTTTTTTGACGCGAACAAAAGCAAGCAGGCCGGATATCAAGATTCCGCTCGTCATCATAACGCCGTATGCAGGCAGCGTCAGCGTACCGATTGTGATGTAAGGAAACATGCTCGAAACAAAAAGGCAACTCGCGTTTCAAAGTTGCCGGTTTGGTTTGCGATTAAAAAGCCGCCGCGGCAATCGCCCCGGCGCATGCGACGCAGGCAATGTAAAAGATCAAATTGATCACAATGCCGATGATGGAGCAAACCATGCCGGCCGTGGCAATTTTATACTGTTCGTCGTATTTCTTGCGTGCAGACGCGCCCAGAACGATGCCGATGATCGCAATCAGCGCGCCAAGCCACCCGGCCGATGAAATAAAGAAACCGATCACCAATGAAACAATACCCAAAACCAACGATGCAACAGCCATAAATACGCCTCCTTTTTGCAGTTGTTTTTATCGTATCAATGCGCCCGGAAAATGTCAATGTTCCGCCGGCATCCCGCGCCCCGCAGTTTCAGCGACAGTTGCGGCGGACAGTTCTGCCCGCCTTTGCGCCGCGCGGTTCGCACGGATTTTTCGGTTTGGAACATTCGTTAAAAAAATGAACTTTATGTTCACTCTTTACCAGCCGCAACGATCATGATACAATAAAAAATATTAAAGAAGGGGGGACTTCATGATGCATTACTGGAATTATAGTTCTTACTACCGTCCCGGCCCCGGCGCTACGATTCTCTGGATTGCCATTGCTGTTTTGAGCATCGTCGCACTCTGGAAAATCTTTGAAAAGGCCGGCGAACCCGGCTGGGCGGCCATCATCCCGTTCTACAACCTTTATGTTCTCTTTAAAATCACCTGGGGAAGCGGCTGGAAATTTTTGCTTCTCCTGATCCCGATTGCGAACATCGTTATCGCCATCATTACGATGGTCAAGCTTGCAAAGGCGTTCGGCAAGAGCGGCGGCTTTGCGGTTGGATTGATCTTCCTGTCGGTCATCTTCTATTGCATCCTTGCGTTCGACAGTTCGACCTATATCGGCGTGCCGGCATAATCCGTCCCGCACTCAAAAACGGACGCCCGTTGCGGCGTCCGTTTTATGTGCGTAAAAATTCGTTAAGTCGTTTCGCCGGCGCACTCGTTTTTTGTCTGGAGCAGCATGGCAAGCCCGTGGTCCAGAGCGGGCAGGACCGGTTCGAGGTTTTCGCGAACCGCTTTGGGGCTGCCGGGCAGGTTGACGATCAGCGAATCGTGGTACAATCCGGCGACCGCGCGGGAAAGCATGGCCCGCGGCGTGATGGAAAGACAGTAGGTCCGCATCGCTTCCGGAATGCCGGGCACCATTCGCTCGCACACCGCCGCGGTCGCTTCCGGCGTTACGTCGCGCGGACTGAATCCCGTCCCGCCCGTCGTCATGATCAATGCCGCGCCCAGTTCGTCGGCATGGCGCTTAAGCTCGGTTTCGATCATCGCCCGCTCGTCGGGCACGATGGCCACCGTCAGCACCTGATATCCCGCATTTTCGAGCATCTGGGCAACAAGCGGGCCGGACAGATCCTCCCGTTCTCCCGCATAGCCCTTATCGCTTACCGTAATCACCGACGCTTTGAACATAGGCGCTCCTTTCTGAAAGGAAACTGCCGTTGGATACGGGATTTCCTTTACGAGTAGTATACCAGCTCCGGGGAGCGCGAATCAATTCCGTTTTCAGGTTTCCCCGGCGTCTCCGAGCAGCATGACGGCTTCTTTTGGCAGAGCGAAGTACGCATCGTCGCCGGCCCGGAACCCCTTTGCCGTTTCTTTGTCCAGCTCCGAACGCAGCGGTTCGCTCGCACCCTGCGGCAGCAGCGTCAGCACGCGCGAAAACACGTCGTCCGTCACGTCGACGATGTGGCAGCGCGCGGCGTTTTCCGCGTCCGGCGCGCAGGGCAGGATATAGTGCGCGCGGACTCCGACATGCGTCACCGCTTCTCCGTCGGCGGAATTGCAGGCAAGTTCCAGATTCCATTCCGGCACCCGGACGGTCCCCTTGCCGGAAAATTCTGCGCGCGCGCAGTTTTTGCAGCCCGAAATCAGCGCGCTTTGCAGCGTTTTCGGGCGTTCGAAGAGTTCGGACGTATCGACGACCGGTTCGGACGTACCGGCGTTCAGCACGCAGACGCGCCCGCTCATGCGGTACACCTCCCCTCGATCGTGCGAAACCAGCAGGGACACGCCTGAAAATTCGCTGAGCGTATTTCGCACCTCGCGCTCGAGCTGCCATCTCAGGTAGCTGTCCAGCGCGGCGAACGGCTCGTCCAGCAGGATCGCCTCCGGTTCGCCCGCGAGCATGCGGCAGAGCGCCACGCGCTGCATCTGCCCGCCGGAAAGCTCCCGCGGATAGCGGGACTCCAGCCCTTCCAGATGGAAGCGCTTCAGCAAACTCCGCTGCTTTTCCTTCCGGACGGCCGCGTCCCTTTCCAGCGAAAGGCCTGCGCCGATATTCTGGAGGACGGTCATGTTCGGAAACAGCGCATACCGCTGAAAGAGGTACCCGACCCGACGTTTTCGCGGGGGAAGGTCGATTTTTTTCTCCGAATCGTAAAGCACGCGTCCGTCGAGGACGATTTTCCCCTCGTCCGGCCTTTCCACGCCCGCAATGCAGCGAAGCGTCATGCTTTTGCCGCTGCCGGAAGCGCCGAGCAGCGCGGTGACGCCCGTGCCCGCCGTAAAGGCGACGTCGAGCGTGAACCCGTTTAGTTGTTTTCTGATGTCTACTTCCAGCGCCATATGTTTCACCGATTTCCTGTTAAACAGATTTCATGCCTTACTGGCTTTTTTACCATCGTTTTACGTTTTTCAGCCGGGAGTCCGCGAAAACGTTCATCAAAAACACGATCGCAAACGAAATCACGAGGATCACCGCCACCCAGACGCCCGCCGTCGTGTAATCCCCGTTCTGGATGACCATCGCGATGCGCTGGGAGATCGTGCCAGTCTTGCCGGCGATATTGCCTGCGAGCATGCTCGTTGCACCGTACTCGCCGAGCGCGCGCGCAAAGGTCAGAATCGTGCCGCTGGCCACGCCGGGGCCTGCCGAGGGCAGCACCACCCGCCAGAAGATGCGCCGTTCCGACATCCCGAGCGTGCGGCCCGCATAGATCAGCTCGATGTCCACCTGCTCAAACGCGGCGCGCGCATTCCGGTACATCAGGGGGAACGCGATCACGCTCGCCGCGACGATGCACCCCAGCCAGCTCTGCACGACCTTGATCGAAAAAGTTGCGTACAAAAACTCTCCGACCGGTCTGCGCATGCTGAAGATCAACAGCAGGAAAAAGCCCGCGACCGTCGGCGGCAGTACCATTGGCAGCGTCAGCAGACCGTCGACCAGCGCCTTGGGGCGTTTTTTCATGCGCATGACCCAGCGCGCCGTCCAGATGCCGAGAAAGAAGCACAGGACCGTTGCGACCAGCCCCGTTTTCAGCGAAATCCACAACGGGCTGAAGTCCAGCGATTTCAGTATTTCCACCAGCTGTTCCATGTTTTTATCCTCCGTTTAGGGACGGTCCGGTCCGGCCTGATCCGTACCGTATCCATTTTACTACAATCTCTGCGTCCGTCCCGAAAAATAAATATGCGAAATGCCCGTCGCCAAACCGCATGACGGCGGGCATTCCATGATTCGCCGAAACCATCGCCGAATCATGCATTACGAACTCTGCGGAGGGTCGCTTATTCGTAAATGGTAAACATGTAGTTCTCAAATATCGCCTTGGCCGCGTCGGTCTGCAGGAACGCTATGAAATCGTCCGCAGCGGCGCTTTCCGCCTCGG
>CAYUUB010000110.1:0-6783 GCA_964447725.1 uncultured Oscillospiraceae bacterium | reverse complement strand
CCACCGTCTTCTTGGGGCTGATCGTCGGGCAGAGCTTATGCTTGCCGAGGAACGTTCCGCCGAAATAAGCAAACGTGTCGGAACACTCCGGCGCGGCGTACGCCATGCACGCGGCAACCAGCGCGATCGGCCTGTCGAAACTGGAATACACCAGCATCATGCACATCAGAAACAACGTCGGGTAATTCATGATAAACAGCGACGGGATAATGTCGTTCGTGCAGTGTTTTTTTGTAAACAGCGAAACGATCATGGTCGCCATCACGGTCGCCATATAAAAGATGATCATGGACAGCAACCCGAAATAATTATAGATAAAGCTGAAGGAAACGGCAAAGATATATGCGGGCATCATGATCGGGTTATAGCCTTTTTTCCGGAACGTCAGCCCCATCTCATAGACCGCGGCGATCGAAAACAGCGACAGGACGCTCAAAAAGAGAAATCCGCCGAAGATCAAGACTGTGATCAGGAGCAGTACCAATAGAATGCCGACAATAATCCTCGTTTTCATGCCTCGTCCCCCAGTCCGCCAAATCGTCTGGAGCGCTTGCCGAATTCCCGCAGCGCGTCCAGGTAACATTCGTCCGAAAAATCCGGCCAGTATTCCGCCGGGAACAGCAGTTCCGCATAGGAAAGCTGATACAGGAGGTAGTTTGAAATCCGCTGTTCCCCGCTGGTGCGTATCAGCAAATCCGGATCGGGCAGCCCGCTCGTATACAGAAAGGACTCGAACAACTCCGGCGTGATTTCGCTTTCGCCCGCCAATGCCGCGGCCTTTGCCGCCTTGTTCGCGGCGCGCAGGATTTCCGCGCGGCTGCCGTAATTCAGCGCGATGCTGAGCTTTAACCCGCGGTTGTCCTTCGTGCGCTCCATTGCGCGCTCAACGGCGCTGCGCGCGCGCGCGGGCAGTCTTCGATAATCGCCGATGATTCGAATGCAGACTTCGTTTTCGTGCAGCTCGTCGATCTCCTTTGTAAAGTATTCGACGAGCAGACTCATAAGCGTCCCCACTTCGTCCTCGGGCCGTTTCCAGTTTTCGGTCGAAAAAGCGTACAGCGTAAGCGCTTCGATTCCCAGGTCCGAAGAAAGGCGGATGATCCCGCGCAGCCGGTCGACGCCCGCGCGATGCCCGGCGCTTCTCGGCAGCATACGGCTCCTGGCCCAGCGGCCGTTGCCGTCCATAATGATTGCAACGTGTCTTGGCAGCGAGGCACGCTTTAAGCCGAGCGATTCAATTTTTTCATCGGTAAATGTCCGCATGTTTCCCTTCAATATACAAGGCGCAGAGCGAAAGAACCCTGCACCTTAAGCGTTCGTTTCTTCTGGTTTGGTTCGAAACACCGCATACAAAAGTTCTACGCGTTTCGGATCGATCATCCTTTGCCGGACGACGCGTGGATCGTCCCCGCCGGGGACGCCTTTGCGCGAACGCACCTGTCGAAGCTCGGCCGAGAATCCCTCCTGCCGAAGCGTCTCGACGGCCACGTCAAGCTTGAATCCAAGCACGTTGGTCAAACCGCGAGGATCTCCTTTTCCTTGTCGGAGACGATCGTATCGATTTTCTTGATATGCTCGTCGGTCTGCTTCTGGATTTTGTCCTCAAGGTCTTTCTGGTCGTCTTCCGTCAGCAGATTGTCCTTGCGGTCCTTCTTCGCTTTCTCTATCGCGTCGCGGCGGATCGCACGGATGGCGACCTTGCTCTCCTCGCCTTTTTTATGAACGACCTTAACGAGCTCTTTCCTGCGTTCCTCGTTCAATTCCGGAAACAGAAGCCGTATGACTTTCCCATCGTTGGCCGGATTGATCCCCAGATCCGACTTTTGGATCGCTTTTTCGATATTGGGGATCGCTTTTTGATCCCAAACCGAGATAATCAACATGCGCGGTTCCGGCGTAGAGATGTTGCCGAGCTGCTGTATCGGCGTTGGCGTGCCGTAATAGTCCACCATGATCCGGTCCAGAAGCTGCGGATTCGCGCGCCCCGCGCGCAGCCCGCCCAGCTCCGACTTAAGCACGGCAATGGTCTTCTGCATCCGTTCGTTTACATGTTCAATAGTCGCGTCTGCCATGTTTTCAATCCTCCTGTTTCGTTTTATTCTACAATAGAACCTATCGTCGATTCAAGGGTGAAGTTCACATAATCGCGTCGACTGTTCGTAACTTAAAAACACGGGACGCTTTGATTTTACCACAATCAAAGCGTTCCCGCATGAAAATCCCCTTTTACGCTTCGCCTGAAATATGCGTGCCGATCGAGTCGTCGTCAAAAATATCTTCGATCTGCTCCAGTGCAAACACCCGGATCGGTATGCCCTGCTCCTTGCACAGCGTGATCGCGGTCAGGTCCGTGGCATGCAAATTTTCCGCGACAACACGGTCATAGCTGATCCGGTCGTACTTGACGGCGTTCGGGTCGGTTTTCGGATCGGCGGAATATACGGCGTCCACATTTTTTGCAAGCAACAATGCGTCCGCGCCGATCTCGGCGGCGCGCAGCGCCGCGGCCGTGTCCGTCGAGAAAAACGGGCACCCGCTTCCGCATGCAAACACGACGACCGTGCCGTCGTCCAGCGCTTTCTTCGCCGCGCGGGACGTAAACGTATCGCAGAAACGCTCCATTTCGACCGCGGACAAAACCGTGCAGGAAACGCCCGCCTGTTCGAGCGCGTCGGACAGGGCCAGCGCGTTGATCGCCGTGGCAAGCATGCCCATATGGTCCGCACGGTTGCGCTCCATGCCTTCCGCGCTGCGCCCGCGCATGATGTTCCCGCCGCCGACGACAACGCCGATCTGAACGCCTTTTTCGCGAATCGTTTTGATCTTCCGCGCCGTCGACAACACGGTTTCACGGCTGATGACGGCCTGTTCGGATGAAAGTGCCTCTCCGCTTACTTTGATGAGTACGCGTTTATACATGATTCGTTCCGCCTTTCGGATTTTACTTTTTCGATTGCTTGCGCGCTACCGAATCGGTACACTGAAAAAAAGGAACACGATGTCGTGTTCCTTTTATTCTGTTTATGCTTTTGTCTGGCTCATGACCTCTTCGGCAAAGTTGCACTCGCGTTTTTGCAGTCCCTCACCCATCTCATAGCGCACAAACTGCTTCACGCCGATCTTCGCGCCGAGGTCCTTGGAAGCGTTTTCCAGAACCTTGCTGATCGTCAGGCTTGAATCCTTGACGAAAAGCTGCTCGAGCAGGCAATTTTCCTTGTAGAACTTGTTGATGCGGCCGATCAGCATCTTTTCGATGACTGCGGCGGGCTTCGGCTTCGGCTCGTTCATGGCCATTGCACGGTTGACTTCCTTTTCGTGCTCGACTTCGTCCGGGGGCACGTCGTCGCGGGTCAGATAGCTCGGCTTGGCGGCGGCAATCTGCATGCAGATGTCATGCGCGACCTGCTTGAGCGCGTCGCTGTCCTTCAGGCTTTCCGGCGCGTCCATTTCAACCAGAACGCCAATCTTTCCGCCAAGGTGGATGTAGGAATCCACGATGCCTTCATACCGGGTGAAGCGGCGGATGCTGACCTTTTCGCCGATCTTTGCAACCGTCTCGTTCAGAAGGTCGCTGATGGTGGAGCCGGGCGTTACGACGGATTCCTGCTTCAGAAGCGCGTCGACGTCCGCGGGGTCCTTTTTTCCGATCTGCTCGGCCAGCATCGAAACAAAGTCCACAAAGCTGTCCGTCTTCGCGACAAAGTCCGTCTCGCAGTTGACTTCGACAACGACGCCCACGCCGCAGGCGGAGCAGACATAGCTTCCGACAACGCCTTCCGCGGCAATCCGTCCCGCTTTTTTAGCGGCGGCCGCGAGGCCTTTTTCGCGCAGGTAGTCCTTCGCTTTTTCAAAGTCCCCGTCGCACTCGGTGAGGGCTTTTTTGCAATCCATCATACCGGCCTGTGTGATCTCACGCAGAGCCATTACGTCTTTTGCGGTAAACATTCGTGTTTCCTCCTTCCGAAACGCTTACGCTTCTTCCGTTTCTTTCTGGGCGGCGGCTTCTTCCGCGTCTTCCATCTGTTCGCCCTGTTTCCCTTCGAGGACGGCATCGGCCATCTTGCCGGTGATCAGCTTGACGGCGCGGATCGCATCGTCGTTGCCCGGGATCGGGTAATCGACTTCGTCCGGGTCGCAGTTCGTATCGATGATGGCGATGATCGGAATTTTAAGCGTGCGCGCTTCGGCGATTGCGATATGTTCCTTGCGCGGGTCTACGATGTACACGGCAGCGGGCAGCTTCTTCATGTCCTTGATGCCGCCAAGGTTCTTTTCGAGTTTCGCCTGCTCCGCGCGGAGTTTAATGACTTCCTTTTTGGGCAGCAGGTCAAAATCGCCGTTGGCTTCCATCTGCTCGATCTGACGCAGGCGGCCGATGCGGCCCTGAATCGTCTTGAAGTTGGTCAGCATCCCGCCGAGCCAGCGCTGGTTGACGTAAAACATTTCGCAGCGCTTCGCTTCGTTTTCAATGGATTCCTGCGCCTGCTTTTTCGTGCCGACGAAAAGAATCGACTGGTTGTTTTCGGAAAGATCGCGTACGAAATTATACGCCTCTTCGATCTTTTTTACAGTTTTCTGCAGGTCGATGATGTAGATGCCGTTGCGCTCCGTGAAGATGTATTCCTTCATCTTCGGGTTCCAGCGGCGGGTCTGATGGCCGAAATGTACGCCGGCCTCCAACAGTTGTTTCATGGAAATCACAGACATGGGTATAAAACCTCCTCGTTTTTTTCTTCCCGGTGTTTCCGCTCCTTCGGGAACCCGCTTCGCGGGCACGAGCCAAAGAATCCGCACCGGTGTGTGATACCTCGCGTATTATAGCACAGGCATTTTTGCCTGCGCAAGGTAAAACGGGCACTTTTCTCTATTTTTCACACAAATGTCGCACGAAAAAAGTCCGGACAGCGGTCAAAGGCCCGCGCCGGAAAAAATTCCTCATGCGTCCCGCAACAAAGGCCGTCCCTTATTCGTCTTCGGTTTCTTCGTTTTCGTCGTCATCTTCATCGATCATCTCGTCAAACAGGTCGAGAAACTCGCTGAACACCTCGTCCAGAAGGATCGGGTTTTCAATGGAGACGAAACTCTCGGCGCCCTTTTCGCGGACGACTTCCAGCAAAACGACCTCGTCGTCGCCAACGCCTTCCAGTTTGTCGACCGGCAAAAGCGCCGCATAGCGTTTGCCCTCGTAATCAAACGTCATCACGAGGTCGAACGCTACGGTGTTGCCGCTCTCGTCGACCAGCTCGATGATATTGCCCTGCTCCTCCATGGCCGGTTCCTTTCCGCGCCGGGTTCGGCGCATCGAAGTCACGTGTTGCCGTGCGCGTCCAAATAACTTTGCAAAATCAAAACCGCCGCAAGCTTGTCGATGACCTTTTTCCGTTTGTCCCGCCGCATGTCCGCTTCCAGCAGCACGCGACGCGCGCTGGCCGTCGTCAGCCGTTCGTCCTGAAACGCATGCTCGCCGTCCCATTTTTCCAGCACCGCGTCCGCAAACGCCTTCGTAGCCTCCGCCTGCATTCCGTAGCTTCCGTCCATATTGCGCGGCATCCCGAAGACGAGCTTAACAGGCCTGTAGCCGTCCGCAAGCGAAAGCAGGTACTTTACGTCCCTGTCGGTATCGTCCGTGCGATGATACGTTTCGATCCCTTGTGCGGTAATGCCCAAGGGATCGCTGACCGCTACGCCGATTCTTTTTTCTCCAACGTCAAACGCCAGTATGCGCAGCACGCCTTACTTCCTTTCCACATAGGAACGAACGAGTTCTTCGAGCAATTCGTCCCGTTCGATGCGCGATATCAGATAACGCGCGTTGTTATAGCTCGTAATATACGTCGGGTCGCCCGACAAAAGATAACCGACTATCTGATTGACCGGGTCGTAACCTTTTTCCTGCATGGAATCGTATACGGCCAGCAGCGTGTCTCGCGGATTCCGTTTGTCGCGGGGGATTTCAAATTGTTGGGTATCTCTTCGATCTTCTTGCATTGAGTTTCACCTCTGCCATGATTATACCTGAAATGCGCAACCGAAGAAAGCCTTTTGTAAAAAACGGGCCGAATTTGCGATTCGTTCACATTGCGTGCGAAGCAATCAAACCCAAGGTAAACCGATAACGGCTTGACAAAATCCTCTTGCAAGGCCAGAATTCAAACGAGGTCTTGATTCGAATTTAAACGTTTAGGAGAAACATTGTGGGAGATATCCGTTCGCTTGTCTGGCTGGTTCCGGTTTTGTTTATGCTGCATGATTTTGAGGAAATCATTCTGTTGAAAACCTGGCTGACCCGCAATCATGACAGTCTGCTTAACCGTTTTCCAAAGGTCGGCGAACGCTTCATGCCTCATTTCGAAAAAATCTCCACCGCCGCCTTCGCGCTTGGTGTTGCGGAAGAGTATGTCTTGATCTGCGCGGTGTGCGTCGTTTCGTTGCTTACAAACTGGTACGCGCTTTGGTTTGGAATGCTGTTCGCTTTCCTGATACATTTACTTGCTCATATCGTGCAGGCGATTGCGATAAAAAAGTATGTCCCATCGCTTGCAACAAGCATCCTTTTCCTACCGACCGGTTGTTCTATCGCGCTGCTCGCCATCCGGCAGGAACCTGTTTCGTATGGTTCGCTTCTGTTATACACTTTCCTCTCCGTTGCCGTTATGCTTGTCAATCTCGTTGCCGTCCATAAGGGCATGGATATTTTTGAGCGGTTCGTCAATCGCAATAAGTAAAGTAAAGGCTCTACACTAAAGATTGGGGTAAAAAGAAAAAAGGAGAAGCATAACGGCT
>CAYUUB010000109.1:0-6817 GCA_964447725.1 uncultured Oscillospiraceae bacterium | reverse complement strand
AAGCACTTAATAATAAGACTCGCATCAAACACAGAGCCGTCGAATTCGACGGCTCTCAGTCGTTTTTTCGCTTACACCAGCTCGTCTGGGAAATAAATCCTATTAAAGCATTCGCAAACAACGTGCGCGTGACAAGATTATGATTTCAGCCGGCCGCATGAACCGTTTGCTGCGCGCGGCGTCATTCCACACCTGTGATCTCCGCAAAATCGAGCACCTTGAACTCCTGCAGGTTAAACCGCGAGTTGTAACCGATCTGCACGCCGAACGTCCAGTCTTTCTCGCGGAATTTCTGGCGCTCCTCGTCGCCGGAAACATACGCGGTCAGTTTGGTCTGGCAGTAAGTATAATTGTCCGGGTTACCGAACTCCCATACCTTGCAGCGGAAGTTGGACTCTGCGTCGATCGCAACGAACGCATAGTACCACTTGTTCGCTTCCAGCGTAAACCCGGTCGGCGTCTGCTCGCCGAACGGCATCGTATCGAGGACCGCCTGTTCCTCGATCCCGAAGGCGGGTTCCCCACCGTCGGCAAAGCTCACAAAGGCGGTTTCTTCGGCCGTTAGATTGAATTGCAGGCCCTCCGGATTCGTCGTTTTAAAGCATAGCAACACCGCCTGGCTCATATTGTCCCTGCGTTCGTCCTCCGGCACGACGTCGAGCAACGGCGTGAGGAACGTAAACCCGTTGCTGCCGTCATATGTGATGAATTCGAAGCCGTCGCCGATGTTCTTTTCATCCACATCGGAATAAGCGGTATAACCATGCTCGGGCAGCGAGCCCAAATCGTCCTGGTAAAGCACCTGCGGGTCGCTGACGACGTCGCAGACCATCTCGATCGGGTCCTGATATCCGCCCTGATCGTCGGATTGCCCGTCGTTGTCCTGATTCTGAGTCTGTTCGCCGTTCCCCTGCGTTCCGCTCCAGATGTTGTCCTGCGCCAGGCTGTCAAAATCCATGATATAGTATTCCTGCACACTCAGCGTCTGGTTCGCGCCGAATCCAATCACGAACTGCCAGTCGCTGTCCCTGTAATCGCCGTGCCAATCGCCGATATTCTCCCCGCAATAAGCGCAGTTCTGTCCGTTGCCGTCCTCCCAGACAAGCGAGCGGTAGTAACCGTTGGAGTCAAACGCCATCAGCGCCCAGTACCACCCGTCGCTTTGAAGGGTCAGTCCGGTCTGCAAATAATCCGAGTAGGGTGCGCTGTAGTTATCGTTTGCGTGCGAAAAATACGGCAGGTTATCCTCGAACGTCAGCGCGACCTCTCCGTTGCCTTCGAGGTTGAACGACAGACCGGTAGTATCGTTCGGCCGGAATTTAATCAAAATCGCCTGGGCATTGTCCCGGTTTCCCAGATCGCCGAGCCTCGTATTCAGTTGCATCCATGCGCCGTCGTCGCCCGCGCCAAACTGAAAACAGCTTCCGTCGTCGCCCGGTTCCTTTACGTCTATGGAGCCGAACTGTCCGCCCATGTTATCGGTCATGGCCTCCGTACTCTCTCCGCCAAGAACGCCGGGATCGTTCAGCAGGGTGGAAACCATGCTCATTGGATCGCTGTAATCCACCTGCACCGCGTCGGAGGCGTCCGCCTGTGCTTGTTCGGAATCGGAGGCGGTGCTGCCGCTGTCCGCCTCAATGATAATCGGTGCGTCTTCGGGTTCGTCCTGTGCGGTAACCGGTTCGGCCGAAACTTTTCCGCACGCGGTCATGGCAAACGCCAATGCCGTCAGCAGCAGTATGAAGGGAATCCTTTTCATAATTTCTCCTTTTTTATCGGGCTTCCAAGTCAAGTTTTATAAAGACGGGATAGTCGGGGATATTGAGTCCGCTGATAACAATCCCGTCCGAAGTGATTTGAAAATATAGATCCTTTTGAAGCATAGAATACGGGTCCATCCATTCCGCGCCGGTTATCTGGATATCCTTAAACGTAAGATCGCACGCGGTGCGTTCGGATGTCTCGGCCGCAGCTTCGTCGTTCCAGATTGCGAGATACAAATCCCCCGCGTCGTCGCAAAACGTATTATAACGAATCCGTCCCGACAGGGACTCGGCGGTCATCTCGGTTTCGACAGGCGACAGGCCGTCCAACATTCGGTTGTAATCCCGGTCCGCGTTCCCTTCGATAAAACGTACCCCGGAATTTGTCCCGCTCATTCCGACATAAAAGCCCATCCCTTTGTTTATGACCATCATGCGCGCAATGTTCTTGGCGGCAATTTCGGGTCGGGTCGTATAGTAAAAGCCGGTATCCTCCGTTTGCCCGATATCGAAGCTGTAGTCCGACCTGTAATTCAGTTCGTCGGCGACGACATAACCGGTAAAACCGTTGCTCGCGGCCAGGTCCAGCAGATCGTTCATGATGTTTTCATAGTTATAATAAAACTCGCTCCTGTTTTGCGGCATTGCATCGAAGTTGAGCGAGTGGAACGATAGTCCGTCGGCCAGCGCAGCGACGTCGGAATCCAAGATCTCCCTGGTATAACCGATTCCCTCATCGCTCAAAAGTTTGCAAGTGCTCAGTATGACGACCTCTGCCTCCGGGTCGATTTCTTTTATGACCGGTATCGCCTGCCTTGCCATATTGATATAATCCTGCGGCTGTATCATCTGGTAGCCCTCATAATTCGCATCGGGCTCGTTCCATAGTTCGTAACTGTCCACGAGGCCGGCAAGCTCCGAAACGGTCATTTGGACATACTGAAGGTAGCGGTCGATCTCCTCTTGCGTGCTCATCCTGTCGAATGAGATTTCGCCGCCCTGGTCCCTGTACTGATAGTCCCAAAAGGACAGGATATACCGTACCGTCATGCCCCGCTCGCGGGCATGCGCGAATACTTCCTTGTACTTATCGGGGAAATCCTGTTCGATCGCCATATAATCCGTGTAATCTTCGCCGGAAGGAATGGCGTCGATATGGTTCATGGAAAAGCGTATTTCGGTAAAACCGTCGTCCCTTTGGTCGTCCACCCAGCCGATCCAGTCCCAGTCGTCGAACTTGCAGCAGGCGCTCGCCATGGTGCTCAGCCTTGTGAGCCCCAGAGATTCGACTCTTTCCAGTTCGAGTTTCCGAAAAATATTATCGTTATCCTGTTGCGCATTGTTCAGATCGATGCCGCCGGTCTCAAGAACTGGAACCGATCCTTCGCCGTCGCAGGTCAGTATTTCGCCGAACACATTGTTGATCATCTCCTGCGAAAGATACAGTTGCCCGCTCATAAACGGGGGCGTATCCGCTGTGAATGGCGCGTCCTCCGTTCCGTATGAAACGACGCCCTCCTCGAAGGAAAAAACGATCGTCGGCTGGCCGCTTTGGTAGACGTAGCATTCGATCCGCGTCTGATCATCACTCGCGCGATAGTTCAGCAGCGAAAAAAGCTCCGGCCCCGGCAGCCACAGTTCGCCATTTATCCATGCCGGCGGCGGGTCCATATAGTACGGCGTCCCGTTTATGACGATGTTTGATTCCAGTTGCGAAAGGTGGACGGTCAGTATGGACTTGTACCGTTTGTTTGCGGTATCCGGCACGATATTGATCGTAAACTGATACCCGCGGAAGGAGCCCTGCATCGTACAACCGCCATCGTCCGTGCTTTTATTGACCGTATCCGCATTCTGGAGCAGCGCGTCGTAATATTCGACGATCGGACCGGTTTTGTATTTCGACCTGGCTTCTACCGAATAGTTTTTTACGTTCCCTTCATCGATCCAGCTTTCGAACTCCGTAAGATCGGATTTCGGGTAGATTGAAAACACGTCCTCCGGGTAGTCCTCGTCCGGGATCTGAATTTCACCGCTGCCGGCAGATGAACATGCCGCCAAAGGTACGGCCAGCGCCAGCAGCAGACATACGATGATTTTCACAGCCCTGTTAACCACATCGTCCCTCCTTTTTTTGCAGCGCGACAATTGCCCCGGCTTTCCCCCGGGCAAAACAATGATGTTCCTATACCAATATAATTACAGCCGTCCGATCTGTGAAGTGAGCCCGGAGTTCACTGCCTTGCGCCGCTACCTGTTTTCAAAGCCAAGGTTCTCCAGGCCGATTTTGTTGAGCATTGTGTTGCAAGCTTCAACGTTGAGCTTATGGTTGATGCAATAGATGATAACGCTGTCGCGCCTGTCGCGCGCATACAGCTGCGGATAATCGGTGGCCTTCAGATACCACTGTATATCGGCAAGCGGCAGCTTCAATGCCAAAAAAATGCGAATTACATACCGACGGCTCGGCAGTTTTCTGCCGGACAGGATGTCAAAGAAAAAGCGCCGGTTGACACCGCTTTCCCGGATGACTTTCGCCTTTGTAGCGCCTGCCTTTTTGATCTCCAGGTCGATATAATCGCCGATGGTCATCGCGGAATACGCCTCGCTGTTTTCTTCGAATATCTCGGTCAGCGATTTGTCCCCGCTTAAGTCTTCCGTGATCTTTTCCGTTATTTTCCCCATATCGTTGCATATCCCTGCATATTAATTAGAGTGCGTTGCTAAAATTCCAAAAGCGCAGTCTCACCACCTCGGCTTGCATATTTTCGTTGAAAAGCCTCGCCGCAGCACCACTGCGCCTGCGTTTTTCGCCTCGATCTGCAAGCCGATTCGGCAAAACTGCATCATTTAGACTTTGGAAACACACCTTAGAGAAATTATATAATAAAATATGGATTATTGAAACAAAATACCGGTTATAATCAAAGAATAAGCGCAAATTTCAAAACGCATATTTTAAGGGTGACCGCCGGGCTCACTATCCGCAAGGCCCGTAATCTATTAAAATAGAATTATGGTAAGTTTGGATTCGTAAAAAAGCACGGCGACGCGCCGCAAAAATTGGGAGCGTATCGGCGGCCTTCAGGTTCCTCATCGGGTTTGCCTTTGAACGCAAACCGGCAACGCACAGGAGAGTTCTTTTATGGAAGAATTGGAACGACTCGGATATACCGATATCGCCCGTCTTGCCACCGGCGGCGAGGGCAGCTTATACACCTGCGAAAAGCAGGGCCGCACATACGTTGCCAAAGTCGTCAGCCCTATGGACGCGGCTCAGATCGATCTGCTGAACCGGATCAACGCGCTGAAAAGCGAATATTTCCCGCATATTGTCGATATCGTCCAAAGCGCAGACCATACGATCATCATCCGCGAATATATCGCCGGAACGACGCTTGCCGAAGAAATCAAAAAAAACGGCGCGTATCATTACAACCGCGCCAGGGAAATCATTTACGGTATCTGCAGCGCTCTGCGCATGCTTCACGCTATGAAGCCGAACCCGGTCATCTATCGCGATTTAAAGCCGGACAATGTGATGATCACCGCCGAAGGAGACGTCCGGCTGATCGATTTCGGAATCGCGCGGTATTATCAGCAGGAATCGTTTCGCGATACGGTCCCGGCGGGAACCCGCGGCTATACCGCCCCCGAGGTCATGGCCGGTATGCAGAGCGACGAGCGCAGCGACGTCTATTCCATCGGCCTTGTCTTCTATGAGTTGCTGACCGGAAAATCTCTGCAGGACCCTCCTTACCAGATTCGTCCGGTCGCGGAAAACAATGAATTCTTGCCGGATTACCTCGACGATATCATCGCAAATGCTACCGACATCAGCCAGCCGAACCGCTATGCTTCCATCGATGAATTCGTATACGCGCTTGAAAACAGTAAAAAAAGCAAGGCTGCGCAGAAAAAGAAAAAGCGACGCATTATCTTATTTTCGGTTCTCGGTCTCGTCGTTATACTCGCCGCCATTGCAGCCTTCCTGCTGTCAAAGCTCAAAAAAGAAGCGGTCGAAACGCTGCTTGCGCTTGATTTCAACGAGGAAAGCGACCTTTGTTACCTGACCGGCGACGACATGCAAATTCAGGACGGATACTTAAACCTTCTTGGCGGCTGGTGCAGCGTCGATTATCTGGTCGAAAGCGGCACGATCGTCCACTTCCGAATCAAGCTTCCCCCAAAGTCGGACGACGAAGACAGCTACGTCTCGCTCTCCCAGGCAGGGCAGGGCGGCGCGTATTCCGAATTTCAGGTGTTCGGCAGTTGCGAATACGCCTTTTCGCAAGAAGAAAACAACGTCGTTTCGTCAACACAGTACCAAAAGTTTTCCGGAACGCCCGTTGCCAACACGGGGCAAATGCTGGATATCATCCTCTATACCGATCCCGGCAGCAACGCCATATACGCGTTTCTCTACGACAGTCAAACTGAAAATCTGGCGTATGCCGCTTACCGGCTTCCGGCAAATGTTGATAACACGAGATGCAGCATAACCATCATGACGCAGCTTCCCGAAGGCGCCCGGGAATATATCGTCATGGATTATTTCAGCCTGTCGGAGGGGTCGCTGAAGCAATATCTGAAGGACCATATCTCCGCGTATAAAAAGCACGAGGCCCGGCTGGAAGAACTTCTCGGGCAGCCTGTCGGCCAATTGCCGGAGATGGTTTTTATATCCGCAAGCGATTGAAAAAGGAATATGAAGTACGTGCTTCTATGATTAAGTCCGGCAAAAAAGCATCAGAAAATACAATTCCTTCAATCAATCTCATGCATATTCGTGGTAAGATATTTGTTGGAAACTTTTCAAAATCATTCCCGCACGTCTGATCAAGGAGTTGCCGTATGAAAAAATGGATCGTTGCTTTCAGCATGGCCGTATGCCTGTTGCCGATTGTTTTCGCCTGTGCCGGCACTGCCGACACGCAGGCGAGTGCTATCGCCACGCCCGCTCCCACCGCGACGGAGCAGCCGGAACTGTCCGTGCAGCAGGAAATCGACGCCGCGGACACGGCGGACGAGCTGCGCGCGCTGATCGAAACGTA
>CAYUUB010000108.1:0-6881 GCA_964447725.1 uncultured Oscillospiraceae bacterium | reverse complement strand
CAGACAACTTTCAATCAACAATGTTGCGCTGATCGATCAGCAATTCATTGAATTTTTCAATGGATTTTCCGTGATGACGGGCGAAACCGGCGCCGGAAAATCCATTATTATAGAAGCGCTGAACTTCGTACTTGGCGAGCGCGCAAGTCGCGAACTCGTGAAATCCGGCGAGCAGAAGGCGGCTGTCGAGGCCGTTTTTAGCGTTACGGAAAACGAGCCCGCAGCCGAGACGCTGACCGAACAGGGCATCGACTGCGCGGACGGGGAACTGACGCTTTACCGGGAATTTTCGCTGAACGGCAAGACCGTTTGCCGCGCGAACGGGACCCTGATCAACACCGGGACGCTGAAACTTATCGGCGACGCGCTCGTGGATATCCACGGTCAGCACGCGCATCAGTCGCTGCTCGATCCGAAACGGCACATCGTCCTTCTGGACCGGTTTGCCGGCAACGACGCGCTGGAAATGAAGGCGCGCGTCGCGCAGGCGTATAAAAAGGCGTCCGCCGCAAAAAAAGAACTTGCGTCCGCGCAGTTTAACGAGCAGGAACGCGAACGGCGCTGCGACCTGCTGAAATACCAGATCAACGAGATTGAAAGCGCGGGCCTCCAGGACGGCGAAGAAGAGGAACTCGAAGAGCAGCGGGGGCTTCTGCAGAACGCACAGGCGATCATGGAAGGCCTTGAAGGCGCGAGCGACGCGCTCAGCGGGGACGAAGACGACAACGGCGGCGCGCTGGACGCGCTCAGCGTTGCGCTGCGCATGCTCGACGGCATTGCGCAATACCGGAACGAGTACGCGCAGCTTGCCGAAAAGCTGCATTCGCTGTATTACGATCTGGAGGACGCGGGATTTACGCTGCGCGATTACCGGAACGACTTTACGTTCGAGCCGGGCACGCTGGACGAGATCGAATCCCGGCTTGAACTCATATCGACGCTGAAGCGGAAATACGGCGCGAACATTGCGGAAATCCTCGCTTACGGGGAAGAGAGCGCCGCGGAACTGGAACGCATCGAAAACGCCGAGGAGCACCGCGAACAGTTGCAGGCGGAGTACGACGCGGCTAAGAACGCTTACGAACGGCTTTCCGGCGAGCTGACGGCGCTGCGAAAACAGGCCGCGGACAGGCTGGCCGGCCGGCTTTTGCCGGAACTGGCCGATCTCGGGATGCCGCACGCGGCGTTCGAAGTCGCCTTCGAACGGCTCATGGGCGAGATTCCGTCCGCGTCCGGCGTGGACGGCGTCGAGTTTCTGCTTTCGACCAACCGCGGCGAACCGGTCAAGCCGCTTTCAAAGGTTGCGTCCGGCGGCGAACTCTCGCGCATCATGCTTTCGTTCAAGTCCGTCCTTGCCGATCTCGACGGGATACCGACCATGGTGTTCGACGAGATCGACAGCGGAATCAGCGGCCAGATCGGCACGGCCGTGGCGGTCAAAATGCGCCAGATTGCAAAGAACCATCAGGTGCTTTGCATTACACACCTGCCGCAGATCGCCGCGTATGCAAATTATCAGTATCTTGTGTATAAGGAAGTGTCGGGCGAAAAAACGCGCTCGACGGCGAAGAAGCTGGAGGAATACGAACGCGCGGCGGAGATTGCGCGCATCATGGGCAGCGGAGAAACCGACCGCGTGGCGCTGGAGCATGCGCAGCGGCTGATCGACGCGGCGAATGCGGGCCAGGCGCGATAAGCGGGTTGACGGACCGGGCGTCTTCTGTTCGGCCATATTTATTGACGAGACGTTCATTCTGGCTGCCGGTCGTCTGCGGGCGTGAAAGACGGGGCCGAACGAACAGAGACGGGGAAACGCGTTGGAGCAAGGATGAAGAAGAACCTACTGATAGCAAGCAACAACACAAACGACGCAAGGGGAATTGAAACAGCCTTCCGGGATATTGAGGACATACATCTGCTGCCCAGCGTTTTTACAGGACGCGAAGCGATCGACACGATCCTGGCGCGGGACGTCGACCTTCTGATACTCGATCTGTTTTTGCATGATTTGGACGGCATCAGCGTGCTGGACTTTATCGGCAAACTCAGCGAGGACAGAAGGCCGCTTGTATTTGTGACGACGGCGCTTGCGGACGACAGGCTCCTTAAGGTGATTAAGGACCGCGTGATCTATTGTTGCACGAAACCCTTGAAGTATGAAATCGTCCAACTCCGCGTGCTGGAGTTCATGCGCCTGTTTGAGCGCGAAACGGAGACGGCGGACGAGGTCGTCGACATCCTCGAAAGCCAGATCGCGTCCGGTATCCGCGCAATCGGTGTGCCCGCGCACCTGAAGGGGTATTATTACCTTCGGGACGCGATCCGCATTTATGCCATGAGCGAATCGCCGGTCGATCTGAGCATCACCAACGATATCTACCCGACCGTAGCGAAAATCTATAATACGCGGCCGCCGCTTGTCGAGCACGCCATGAGGAACGCGATTGAAATCGCCTGGACGCGCGGCAACCAGTCTACCATCCGCGAGTACTTCGGGTACAACGCCGGCGATTTCAAGGGAAAACCGAGCAACCTTGAGTTTGTTGCAATGATGGCGCAGCGTGCGCTGACCTACGTGAAAAAATAACGACATGTTTTACGCGCCTGTGCGGTTGCCGCCGCACGGGTTTTCTTTTTTATGCGCAGAGGTTTACAAAAAAATCATTTTGGTTCATTGACGATAATTTGATTTCATCGTAAACTGAAACCGTGAGGTGATAACATGAATCAGCAAGCAAATGAAAAAAAACGCGCGATCGTTATCGTGCTGGACAGCGTGGGAATCGGCGAACAGCCGGACGCGGCGGAATTTGGAGACGTCGGCTCGCATACGCTGGGCAATATCCGCAAAGTGCGCGGCAAACTCGACTTACCGAACATGACGGCGCTGGGCCTTGCGGAGATTGAAAACAGCCGCCTGGCCAAATCGGACGAAGCGCCGACCGGCTGCTACGGCCGCTGCGCGGAACTGACGAAGGCAAAGGACACGACCTGCGGACACTGGGAAATGGCTGGGCTGCCGCTGAAGCAGGCGTTCAAAACGTATCCGAACGGATTCCCGCGGGAATTCCTTGACGAGTTTGAGAAGAAGATCGGCCGCGGCACGCTCGGCAACACCGTCGCAAGCGGGACCGTGATCATCAACGAACTGGGCGACGAGCATGTGAAGACCGGCAAACCCATCGTCTATACGTCCGCGGACAGCGTGTTCCAGATCGCGGCGCACGAGGGGGTTATCCCGCTGCAGGAGCTCTACCATATCTGCGAAATCGCGCGCGAACTGCTCAACGACGACAATTACCTCGTCGGCCGCGTCATCGCGCGTCCGTTTGTCGGTGAAAACGGCAACTACACGCGCACTGAAAACCGGAAGGACTATGCCGTAGAGCCGTTTTCGGACACGGTCCTCGACGCGCTGGACAAACGCGGCCTGCCGGTCGTCGGCATCGGCAAAATCGAGGACATCTTTTGCCATCGCGGCGTGACGATCGTCGACCATACGCGAAACAACCATACCGGGACGGAATCGACCATCCGCTTCCTTAAAGAGGGTACGGGCAGCTTCATCTTCACGAATCTTGTGGATTTCGACATGCTGTACGGCCACCGCAACAATGTGGAAGGGTACGCCGAGGCGCTTGAGACGTTCGACGCGGCGCTGCCGCGCATTCTGGGCGCGATGAAGGACGGCGATATCCTGATGATCACGGCCGACCACGGGTGCGACCCGACGACCGCGAGCACGGACCATTCGCGCGAGTATATTCCGCTGCTGGTCGCGGGCAAGCATGTCAGAAAGGGCGTTGACCTCGGCACGCGCAAAAGCTTCGCCGACATCGGCGCGACGGTGTTCGAATATCTGACCGGCGAAAAGTGGAACGTCGGCGAATCGTTCCTGAACGAAATAGTCGAGGCGTAACATGCGCAACGCAATAGAAACGGCGGTTAAAAAACTGGAGCCGCTTTGCGGCGCAGGCTGCGAAGTCGGGCTCATCCTCGGTTCCGGGCTGGGCGACTATGCGGAAAAGATCCAGAACCAGCGGACGCTGAATTATGCGGAAATTTCCGGGTTTCCGCAGTCCCACGTGCCCGGCCACAAGGGGCGCTTCGTCGTTGGCGAGCTGTTTGGGAAAACCGTGATCTGCATGCAGGGACGCGTGCATTATTACGAAGGCTATCCGCAGTCGGAGATCGTGTCCGGCGTGCGCGTTATGAAACGCCTCGGCGTGGAAAAGCTGCTGCTGACAAACGCGTGCGGCGGCGTGAACCTGAACTTCAGCCCCGGCGACCTGATGCTGATTACCGATCATATCAACTACTCCGGTTCGAATCCGCTGATCGGCCCGAACGACGATTCGTTCGGACCGCGATTCCCCGATATGAGCAATGTTTACGACCGCGAGTTGCGCGAAAAGATCAGGCTTGAGGCGAAAGCGCTGGATATCCCGTTGCAGGAAGGCGTCTACATGATGTTCTCCGGCCCGTGCTTCGAGTCGCCCGCTGAGATCGTCATGGCGCGGACGCTCGGCGCGTCCGCAGTCGGCATGTCGACCGTGCCGGAAGCGATCGCCGCGCGGCACTGCGGGATAAAAACGGCGGGCATTTCGCTGGTTACGAACATGGCCGCGGGCGTGCTGAATCAGACGCTGACGCATGAAGACGTACAGGAAACGGCGGCGCGCGCCGCCGGGCGGTTCGGCCGGCTTGTCGACGGCATCATCGAGAACGTGTTTTGACATTCACCTGAAAAAGGCAGCGCAAACGGCGCCCGCGGGATTTGTGCGGGCGCTGCTTTTTGTTCGACGCGAAATCGATTTACGCCGACCGACAGGACAAGCCGCTTGCGCTTTCAGGGGCAGGGCTGATAAACTGACATAAAACAGTACGTCAGGAAGACGACAAAAATGAATCTTGAAGACTTTGAAAACTATATCGATTATAAAATTCTTGCCAGAGGACGGAATTATTTCGAAGACGGCCGCGTACTGCGCGTTGAAGAAATCCGTCACAACGTGTATTTGGCGAAGGTCGACGGCACAAAGCTCTATTCGGTGGAGATCGAGCTTGACGACGAGGGCGATATCCTCGACACCGTGTGCGACTGCCCGTACGACATGGGCGAATACTGCAAGCATCAGGTGGCGGTGTTTCTAACGCTTCGCGACGGAAGGAACGAATCGTCCTGCGAAGACGAAGACGACTTTGCGGATGCGGAACCTTCCGCGGCCAGCGCGCGCCGGCCGCTCCGAACGATACGAAAGGCGCCGGATATCCGCGAGATTCTTGCGCCGAGGTCAAAAGACGAGCTTGTTGAATGTTTAACGGATATCGCAAACGAGAACGACGATATCCGGCAGCGTATCGAACTGTATTTTTTCACAGGAAGCGACGAAGACGAAATCGAAGAGTCCGCTCAGCTTATCCGCGCGTGCATCAGCCGGCATTCGGACGACAGCGGGTTTGTGGATTACGACGACACATATGAGGCGGCAACGGGCGCGGACTTTGTTCTGAACAAAATCCATACGGCTATGGAAGCAAAAAGATATGTGCAGGCCGCCAACCTCGCGCTGTGCGTGATCCGCGAGATGGCAGAGTTGCTGGAGTGCGCGGACGATTCCGACGGGTATATCGGCACGAAAATTGGAGAGGCGTTTCAGTTGATCGGTGAAATTACGCAATGCGAGGGACTCGATTCCGCCGACAGGGAGCGCATCTTCAGCGTCTTGGCCGAGGAAGTGGAAAGCGGACGGTCTGCGGACTGGAATTTTGAAATCCTCGAATATTGTTCGGACATTGCGGATACACAGACGATGCGGGACGCGTGCGAAAAACTTTTGCAGCGGACGGACGACAGCGAGGACGAAACTGCATCACATAGCAATTTTATGCAGGAAAGGGCCGGACTGATCCGATACAATATGGTCGAAAGGCTGGATGGCGCGGAAAAGGCCCGCGCGTTTATCGATGAAAACCTGAGGTTCCCCGAATTCCGGACGATGGCGATAAAAAGCGCTATGATGGAACAGGACTATGCTTCGGTCGAACGGCTGGCCCTTGACGGTGAAAAAGCGGACCACGACATGAGGGGGCTTGTGCAGCGGTGGAAAGAATATCGGTATGCCGCATATCAAAGGTCCGGCAATCGGGAAAAACAACGCGCCATAGCGACGGAGTTTCTCTATGACGGGAGCTTTGAATACTACATGGAACTGAAAGCGACGTATGGTGCGGATGAATGGCGGTCCGTTTACCCGCAGATCATTTCCAAGCTGGAAAAGCAGAAGAAGACAGGATTTCCTATCTATGCAAGCATACTGATCGAGGAATCGGAAAAGCAAAAGCTGCTTACCTATGTGAAGGGAAGCCCGTCGGACATCGAGAGGTATTATGCGCATCTGATACCGGACTTCGAGGAGGACGTGTTCGATATCTTTTTGCAGCATATCGCCCAGACGGCCGCGCAAGCATCCGGCAGGCGAGAATACCAACGCGTCTGCGCAATTATCAGGAAGCTGAAAAAAGCCGGAGGGAAAGAACAGGCGGTGCGGATCAAACAGGAACTGCTTAAAAAATATCCGAGGAAGCCGGCGTTCAGGGATGAATTGTCAAGGGTATGAACCCCGCCGGTTTTTATGGAAAAGCGCGGTCAATCCGGACATTATTTTGCACCGAATTTGACAAAACCGGCCGTATGTATGAATCTTGTTGGATTCGCTTGCGCGTAAGCACGCGGCGGGCTTATAATAAAAAAAAGTAACAAGGAGGACAACGATTTTGATTGAAGTCATATTCGGCGAAAAAGGCACGGGCAAAACCAAGCAACTTCTCGAAATGGCGAACAAATCCGTCCTGAGCGCCAAGGGCAACATCATCTTCAT
>CAYUUB010000107.1:0-6980 GCA_964447725.1 uncultured Oscillospiraceae bacterium | reverse complement strand
TGATTGCTACGACGGATACGATGTCGTCCACGCTGCATCCGCGGGAGAGATCGTTGATGGGATATTTGAAGCCCTGGCAGATCGGGCCGATGGCTTCCGCGCCAGCGAGTCGCTGCACAAGCTTGTAACCGATGTTGCCCGCCTGTAAATCCGGGAAGATCAAAACGTTCGCTTTTCCGGCGACCGGGCTGCCGGGCGACTTGAGTTTTGCAACTTTTTCGACCAGCGCGGCGTCCGCCTGAAGCTCGCCGTCGGCGTTGAGGCCCGGCGCGAGCTCATGGACCAGCTTCGTCGCTTCCGTAACCTTGTCGACCAGTTCGTGCTTTGCGCTTCCCTTTGTGGAGAACGAAAGCATCGCCACACGCGGCTCCATGCCGCACAGCGATTTCGCCGTCGCCGCGGACGAAACGGCGATTGCGGCAAGCTGCTCCGCCGTCGGGCAGGGGTTGACCGCACAGTCGCCGAAGATCAGCAGACCGTCGTCGCCATATGCCTTGTTCGGCACTTCCATGATAAAGCAGCTCGATACGACGGAGATGCCCTTCGGCATCTTGATGATCTGAAGCCCCGGGCGCAGCGTTTCGCCCGTCGTGCAGACCGCGCCGGCAACCATGCCGTCCCCGCGGCCCTTCAGGATCATCATCGCTGCGTAGAACAACGTGTTTTCCATGGTCTTTGCCGCCTGTTCCGGTGTGACGCCCTTTTGCTTGCGGAGTTCGTAAAACGCGTCCGCATACGCCTTTGCGTCTCCATCGTTCAGCGGGTCGACGATCTCAACGCCGTCCAGAGAAACGGCAAACTTCTTGGCGACCGCCTGAATCTCTTCGGCGTTTCCAAGAAGCGTGATGTCTGCTATCGATTCTTCTTTAATCTTCGCCACCGCCTGTACGGTGCGTTCTTCGGTCCCCTCCGGCAATAAAATACGTTTCTTGTCGGATTTTGCTTTCTGCTTGATTGATTCCATCAACGACATGACAGTTTTTGCGCCTCCATTTGATACTTCCGTGTTGTTTTGTTTCAAAAATCTTTCATTTAAGAATACCTAACCGCTTGAGTATACCACATCGCCGACGAAAATGGTATACTGTCATTAATAGAAATCAGGCGGTTATTCCGGGGAATTTATGCGAATTGTCGGCATCATAGCTGAATACAATCCTCTTCACAACGGGCACATTTATCATCTTGAGAAAGCGCGCGAGCGTTCCGGCGCGGATTATTGCATCGTCGTCATGTCCGGCAACTTCGTTCAGCGCGGCGAGGCCGCCTGCACGGACAAGTTCACGCGCGCACTCTGGGCGCTCAAGGCCGGCGCGGACGTCGTGCTTGAACTGCCGAGCGTTTACGCCGTTGCTCCCGCCGAACGATTCGCCGTCGGCGGCGTTCGCACGCTCTCCGGCACCGGCGTGGTGACCGACCTTGCGTTCGGCTGCGAAGCGCCGGACCTGCGCACGCTTTATCAGATATCGGACATCATCGCCTCCGAACCGCCCGCGCTGCAGGAGTCAATCAAGCGGCATCTTTCGCTCGGAAAATCGTATCCGCGCGCTCGGTTCGACGCGCTGCGCGAATATGGCGTGCCGGACGGGATGCTCCGGGCAATCGCGCAGCCGAACAACATCCTCGCCGTCGAATACCTCAACGCCATCCGCCAGTATGCGCCCGATATCGACCCGCTGCCCGTCACGCGCATCGGCACGGGCTATCATTCCGAGCAGATCTCGGGTGAATTTGCCAGCGCGACGGCGATCCGGAAAGCGATCGCGGAAGGCAAACGCGAAATACTCAACACCATGCCGTCGTTCGTCGGCGGGCCGCTGCTGTACGACGAGCAGTTCATCATCCCGCAGGAAGCGCTCGGCGACATGACGCTGTATGCGCTCAGGCGCATGACGCTAAGTGAGCTTTCGGAACTGCCGGACGTTGCCGAGGGTTTCGAAAACGTCCTGTATAAAGCCGTTCGCAGCACGCGGAAACTCGCCGATTTCTTCGAGGCGGTCAAGAGCAAGCGCTATACGCTCGCGCGCTGCAAGCGCATCGCCGTGTGCGCGCTGCTCGGGATCGGCAAGGAGCAGGTGCACTCCACGCTGGCCAGCCGCGAAGGATCGTATTTGCGCGTGCTCGGTTTCCAAAAAACCGCACGTCCGCTTCTTGGCGAAATTGCAAAAAAACGCTCCATGCCGATGTTCGTGCGCAACAACGATCTGCGGGAATGCCCCCCGATCGTGCAACGCAACGTTGAAACCGACATGATGAGCACGGATATCCTGTCCTATGCCACGGACCAGGAAATCAAACGGGACATGACCGGACCCGTCATCATCTGACGGATTGAAAACGTATAAAATGCCCCCGATCAAAAAACAAGCTTCTTGACGGAATAATGCCCCCGACGCGGTCGGAGGCATTTCTTCTATTCTTTCAAAAGCGCCCGGATTTTCGGCATCGCTTCCCTTACCGCGCGGCGGCCTTCTTCAATGCAATCCTCCGCCTGATCGGTCTGGAACCGCCCTTTCACAAACAGTACCTCCGGCACCAGCATCACGTCCGCTTCCTCGCGGCGGAACTTCGTCATCTCCCACTGCATGATGTTGATCGTGCGGTTCATCAGCTGGTAAGCGCTCATGCCCGCCACGTCCACCGGATTCCCGTGATAACCGACGTCAACGCCGACGATCACGTCCATACCGTGATCGCGCAGGCACTTGCATGGCACGCGCTCCAGCACGCCGCCGTCGATATACGTTTTCCCATTCAGAGGCACCGGCTCGAAGATCGCCGGGATCGACATGCTCGCCCGGACCGATTCGTGCAGGGGGCCTTCTTCCAGAACGTCCAGTTTACCCGTCTCGGCGTCGACCGCGACGCAGCAAAACGGAATGTTCGTCTCCGCAAACGACTTCGCATGTGTAAAGAGGCGGATCAGTTCCTCGATTTTTTCGCCGCGCAGCAGCCCGTTCGACAGCGGAAATTGTAAATCCATATATCCGCGAAGGTTCAGCGTCAGCACAAAACGCTCCAGCATTTCAAGGTCCGTTCCGGCGCAGTAGACCGCACCGATGATCGCGCCCATGCTGCTGCCGGATATCATGTCGATCTTTACGCCTTCTTTTTCCAGTTGCTGCAAAACACCGATATGCGCGAATCCCTTCGTGCTCCCGGCGCCAAGCGCCAGCCCGATTTTCTTTGCCATATTTCACAATCCTCGACATCCGCGATATCCCGGTCAAAAAACCGACAGAAAACGAGCCGCGGGCGTCAACCCCGGCTCGTATGAATCTTTAAAAATCCTCGTCGTCCTCGTCGTCTTCGATGAACTCAATCAGACGCTTGCGCGGTTTTTTACCTTTCGTGGCACGCTTCGGCGTGGGTTCGTCCCAGTCCTCATCCTCGAATTCATCGTCGTCCTCCGCCTCGAGAATGCGTTTGAACAGCCCCTTCTTTTTCTGCGATGGCTCGTCCATGCGCGGCGGTTCGCGGCGGCGCGGTTGTTCCTCGATATCCTCGTCCGCCATGTTCATCCGCTCGGGGCGCGCAAACTGACGCGTCGCGGCGGGGTCTTCCTCGACCGGCATGCGTTCCACACCCGTATACGGGGTGACGCGCGGCTGGCGGGCCGTCTGCTGGCGCTGTGGCTGCGGCGCCGCGGCCGCAGGCGCGGGCTCGGCGTACTGCTGCTGTTGCGGCGGCTGCTGATATTGCTGGGCCTGCGGCGCGTATTGCGCCTGCTGGACCGGAGCCGCCTGCGTCTGTACCGGTTCCGGTGCGACGGCACGCGTTTGCGGTTCTTCGACAACGCCAAGCTCGCGCCGGTTATTGTCGATCATTTGATGATATTCCGCGAGATAGCGCTGCAAATCGACCAATATATCGTCGGCATACTTGCGCGCGCCGTTGTAGATTGCCGTTGCATTTTCTTCCGCCTCGGACGCAACCTTGCTTGCGCGTTCAAACGCTTCCTTATAAACTTCCGATTCGCAGACGCGTTTTTCAAACTCGGACTGTGCGTTTGCGCGGAGGGAATCCGCTTCCGACTGCGCCTGCGCCAGTATGGTTTCCGATTCCTGATGCGCCTGTTCCACGATCTCGTCCGCCGTTTCCTTCGCGTCCTGTATCGTGTTGTCCGCTTCGGATATGATTCCCGTTGCACGGCGGATATCTTCCGGAATCACGACCTTAAGGTCCTCCAGGAGGTCCAGCAGCCGGTCGACTTCCACTATCCGTTTGCTCGGTCCGCCGAATTTCGAACGCGGGCTCTCCTCCAGCTCCTGCTTTAAGCGATTAATGATGCTGAAGATTTTCATAGTTTGTGCGCTGCTCATGGTTTCATTAACCTTTCTGCAATGATATTCAGTATGCTGTCCGGGACAAGCCCTTCGATGCTTCCGCCCATTGACCCGATCTCCCGAATGATGCTCGAACTCAGGAACGAATGCTCCGGGCTGGCCATGAAATAAACGGTCTCGATATCCGGAGCCAAATGCCGGTTCAGGGCGTTGATCTGGAACTCGTATTCAAAGTCCATCGTTGCGCGCAGTCCGCGGATGATGTATCCCGCGCCGATCTGATGCGCATAATCGACGAGCAAGCCTTCGAAATGCGTGACGGCAACGTTTTGCATCCGTTCTGCGTCGACCATCTTCCGGATGATGTCCACACGCTCCTGAACGGAAAAAACCGGAGATTTCGCGGCATTGTTCAAAACGCTTACAAAAACTTTGTCAAACAGCTGCGCGGCGTGCTGAAGCACGTCCTGATGGCCGACCGTAAACGGATCGAAGCTCCCGGGGTAAACGCAAATCCGCATGATTCGCTATCGCCTTTCATAAATCGTAATCGCGCAGGCGCCGTAACGCCGCGCGTCCGTTGCTACGGCCGCGTCCGCCGAAACGTCCGGCGGCAGGTCCATCGCGTGCTCGATCACAACGCGGCCCCCGTCGGCCAGAATCCCGCTTCGAAACACCTGTTCGGCGGCAAGCGCCGCCGTTCCGTCCGCATACGGCGCGTCGATGAGGACAAACTGAAACGTGCCGCCCCCGCGCCGGAGTCTCTCGATGCATTCCGAATAGTCGAGCGACGTCGTTTTGACGATGTGGTCCAGTTTGAGGCGTTCGGCGTTCTTTTTGATCTGCTCGGTGCATTCGCGCGAGCGGTCGTTGCAGACAACTTGCGACGCGCCCCTGGACGCCGCCTCCAACCCCAGATTGCCGGAGCCTGAAAACAGGTCCAAAACGCGGCTGCCCGGAATATCGAACTGCAGAATGCCAAACAGCGATTCCTTCACCCGGTCCAGCGTCGGGCGTGTATCCATACCCTTTGGCGCGTCGAATCTGCGTCCGCGCGCCGTCCCGGCGATGATTCTCAAATTGAATGCCTCCACGCATACGTATCCATAATACGTTAGTATAGTATAGCACTCCGCGCCGTTTCACACAAGAAAAACCTGTATGGTCACCCCGCTGCGCGCCGTCAATCCGTTCGGATCGGCCCGATCCCCGCCTGCACGAACAGGTCGTACGGATTGAGGTAACGGCCGTCCGGCGAGACGATACCGAGGTGCAAGTGGTAGGCCACGCTGTTGCCCGTGCTCCCCACCCGGCCGATCTGCTGGCCCTGTTTGACCGTGTCGCCTTCGGACACGAATGCCGAAAGCTCATACATATGGTAGTAGTGGTACTCATACCCGTACGGATCGACGACGATCACGAAATTTCCAGGAATCGGCATGTAGCCGACGTACAGCACCGTGCCGTCCGTTGCGGAGAGGATCGGCGTCCTCGCGCTTGCGCGGATGTCGGTCCCGACGTGCAGGCGCGTTTTATGCGACCTCGGATCGTACCAGCCGTTTTTGATCGTGCCGCCCGGCAAAGGGTGCGCGACGGTTTTCAGATATTCCTCCGGGTATTCGTAATATTCAATCTCTGCGACGCTTCCGTCGTCGTTGTAAACGGTTTTAAGGTAAGCAAGCGCCATTCTTGCCTCAAAGAGCTGTTCGCGCGTGCCAAAAGAAGCGATTTCGTCAAAATCCGGATCGCTCCAGACGGGTGTGATCCCGGCATACAGGCCCCCTTGCTGTTTAAGTTCGATCGCCTGCGCGAGGATGCCGTTCATATCCGACCCAAACGCATAATAAAGCGCCGCGCATTGCTGCCAGCTCAATTCCGTTTGCGGCGACCCGCCGGTATAAAGCGGAATATCGATTTCGCGCAGTTCACGGCTGAGCACGCTCATGCAGGACGCGGCCGCCTCCCGGATCGCCGCGTTCAGCCGATCGGCAAGTTCCACGAATTTGTCCGCATCCTGCGCGTAGCTGTCGTAAATCGCCGCCGCAAACGGCTGCAGGCTTTCTTCCCACGCCGTCGTGTCGAATTCCAGCGAAGTCTGCACAACGCGGTTTGCCGCCGCGAACGTCGCCGTCAGTTTCTGGCTGCGGGTCAGCTCGCCGTCATGCGAAGTCTGTGCAATCAACCCCGCGTCATAGCGCAGCATCTCCGCGGCATATGCGGCGCTCGCATCGGTTTCGCTCTCCTCCCGTCCGCAGGCCGTGGCAAGAATCACGGCCGGTTTGGCCGGGTCCGTCGCACTCTTTTGCTGCGTCCCGTCGTCCGCAAGAGAACCGCGAACGGAAGCTGTCGATGCGAGTAACAGCATCGACAGCAAAGCGCTTAAAATTCTCTTGTTGACAGCATGCGTCATGGCTTACCAGTAACTGTCCTCTTCTGTGGTTCCAGTATCTCCAGTATCTCCAGTGTCTCCGGTATCGCTCCCGGTGTCTCCGCCGGTATCTCCCGTGTCGCCGCCGGTATCCCCTGTGGCCGACCCCTCGTCCGTTGTCGTCGGTTCCGGCGTTGTAGTGGTCTCGCCCGTTGCCGGCGTGGGCGTCGTTTCCTCTTCTTCATCGCCGTCGCCAAGGTCCGGAAGCGGAGCGGCTTCATATTTATAGGGCAGCACGTGCGCAACGTCCGCGATCGACCAGTTGT
>CAYUUB010000106.1:0-7072 GCA_964447725.1 uncultured Oscillospiraceae bacterium | reverse complement strand
CACCATCAAAAGCAAAGGAGCGATCACAATGTCGGTTAAGACCATTACGAAGGATAACTTCGATCAGGAAATCCTCAAAGAAAGCAAAACTGTTCTGATTGACTTCTGGGCAAGCTGGTGCGGTCCTTGCCGCATGGTTTCTCCCATTATCGACGAAATCGCAGAAGAGCGCACCGACCTGAAAGTCGGAAAGGTCAACGTGGACGAACAGCCCGAATTGGCAGCGCGTTTTGGCGTCATGAGCATTCCTACGCTCATCGTCATGAAAGACGGTAAAGTCGTCAGCCAGTCGGCCGGCGCCCGTCCGAAGCCTCAGATTCTTTCCCTGATCCCGTAAGGGCAAGCAACACGCAAGCGAAAAGCGCCGTCCGGCTCCACACGGACGGCGCTTTTCGTTTGATCTTGGCAACGCTGCCGTCCGATGATGTCAGCCCGCCATATTCGTCAGTTTTTCGCGGTCGGTCAGCGTAACGCCGCCGCGCGTGAGCGAAACCATCCCTTCCGCCTGAAAATACTTCAGCATGCGCGTAACGACCTCGCGTGCGGTCCCCATATGGTTTGCGATCCGTTCATGCGTAATCTGAAGCGAATCGCTGTCCTCAATCGTGCTTTCTTCCAGAAGAAAGGTTGCGAGGCGCGCGTCGAAACGCTTGAACAAAATCTGATCCATCAGCCACATCACCTCGGAAAACCGGGACGCCAGGATCTGGCTCGTATAGTTTGCCAAAACGGCCGATTGATCCATGATCGAATGATAGACTTCGGTAGGAATTACCCAAATCTCCGAATCCCGTTCGGCTTCCACCGTGATTTCAAAGCGAATGCTAGCCATCATGCAGGCCGCCGAAAACAGGCAGATGTCCCGCTCCAGCAGGCGGTACAGCGTGATTTCCTTGCCTTCGTCCGAAACGATATACGCGCGCAACTGCCCGCTTTTCACAACAAAAAGCCCCACGCAGTCCGCGGAACCGTTGTGCAGGATCGTCCCCTTCGGCGCGTTGCGGATCGTTGTTGCATTTTTCAGTGTCTCCCGTTCCTGCTGCGTCAGCCGATTCCAAAACGGAAGGTATTCACCCAGTCCCATTTTTACCTCCAAATCTGTCTTCCCGTAGATTATACCTTTTTTTCGGCAAATCGGGAACAATTCTCGCTTTTTTTTATGCAATTCTGTATAATAGAGGTGGAAGTTTGGATGATTTGATAATAAGAATCGCTATTAAAATGTGATTTTGTTACGGATGAATCCTGTTTCCGCTGATATGATCAGATTGTCTCATTTGAGAACGGCCCGCCTGAATTTATACGACGCCCCGTTTTCATTCATCGGTTTCAAATGCGCAATCTGAAATCATCAGAATTTTGTCAAGGAGGATTTAATAATGTTGTGTGAAATTCGTTTTTTCCGGTGTGAAATCTGTGGCAATCTGGTTGGAATGATCCATTCGTCCGGCGCACCCATGTCCTGCTGCGGTCAGGAGATGACCGAGCTGATCCCCGGCAGCGTTGACGCAAGCCAGGAAAAACACGTTCCCGTCATCAAGGTGAACGGCGACACCGCAACCGTGCATGTCGGCAGTGCGGACCATCCGATGCTGGAAGAACACCATATTGCATGGATCTACCTGCAGACCGAAGACGGCGGTCAGCGCAAGTGCCTGAAAGTCGGCGGCGCACCGGAGGCGACCTTCGCTCTCGGCGGCGCCAAGCCTGTGGCGGCCTACGCATACTGCAATCTCCACGGCCTCTGGAAGGCAACTGTATAACAACTGCGCATAGATAAGCAAAAGCGTCCCGGCCAAGAACCGTCGGGACGCTTTTCCGCCCCTTCTCCGTTGCCTGCGCTGCTTTTGCATCGTATTGCCGGAAAATCGTAGATAACATCGGGAGTTTTTTATGTCGTTTGACCTCGCCGCATGGAAAGAATCATACAAAGCAGCCGTTTCCGGTGCGTTCGGAGAACGCATCGTATGCGCCGGTCTGCAGGGCAGCCGCGCCAGAAATGAAGCGCAGCCCGACAGCGATATCGACGCCGTGCTCATCCTTGACCGTCTGACGGCAAACGACCTTTCCCTCTGCCGCAAACTATTTCAAGCGTTGCCCGGCGGCATGCAGGTCTGCGGATTTGTTTCCGGAAAAAGCGAGCTCGCCTGTTGGGATGCCGCCGAATTGGTTTCATTTTATTTCGACACGCAGCCGTTGATCGGCGATCTTGCGTTCATTCGTCCACTGATCACGCGGCAAGCGGCTGTACGCGCCGTCCATACGGGCGCGTGCAGTATCTATCACGCCTGCTGCCATAACGCCGTCTTTGGCAACGATGCGTCGTCGCTGCACGTTCTCTGCAAAGCCGCTTTTTTTGTCTTGCGTGTCAAATACTACGTGGAAACCGGTGAGTTTATCCAGCGGGGCGCGGATCTGATGCCGCTGCTTCCTGAAGAAAACCGCAAAATTCTGCAAGTTTATATTGCATCCGTATCCGGAAAAACGGATCAAATGGATTTATTGCACCACACAAACCTGCTGCTCGTCTGGTCGGGCAACCTCATAACTGAATTCCACGTCCAACTTTTCGGCAAATCGTGAATCACATGAGCGTCTGCTTCGGAAGCAAAGCCCCGTCGTTCAAAATATAACAAAGCCAGCACTTGAAATACTACTCTCTTCGTATGTAAACGGTACCATGCCAGTACTGGCATTTTTCGCCGTCTGGCTTTTATTTCGAAACCAATGATCTAAAAATTTTTCAGAATATCCTCGTAAAATGCGTTGTTCTATTGTATTATTCGCCGGATTGCTGCTATAATTCTTTTAGTGGCTACGCCACATCGCTCGATATTTCTTAACTGGTGTTGATTTATATTTCAGGAGGTTCTTTTGTGTTACCATTATGGCCTGTTATAATTCTCTGCGGCTGCATTGCAGAGGCTGTGTTTATTGCGTTCGAATACCGGCGTAAAATGCTGACCGCGCTGATCCTGAAAACGGTCGCGTCGCTGATGTTCGTGCTCCTAGCCGTCCTGCTTTTCGCAAACGCGGCAAACAGGCGATATGCGGCGGTAATCATCGCAGGCTTGGCCTTTGGAGCGGTCGGCGATATCTGCCTGAATCTTCGGTTTCTCGTCGGCGAGCGCGGCAAACAGGTTTTCATGGTCGGTATCGCGGCCTTCCTGGTCGGGCATTTGTTTTACCTCTTCGCGCTCATTCGGCATGCGCCTCAGATGCTGCTTTGGTCCGTTCCCCTCTGCGCGGCGCTGTCCTTCTTTTTACTCCGCTTCATTCTGAGCCGCATCGAAGTGCAAGGCGCCATCCGGTCATTCGGCATCGTCTATCTGGTCGTTGTATTCCTTATGATGTGCTGTGCGCTGGGATTGCTTCCGATCGACCCCGCCAGCCCGGCGTACCTGCTCTTTACGCTCGGCGCAATACTGTTTGCCGGCAGCGACGTTCTGCTTGTGCTCGGTCAGTTTGGAATAAAGAAGCATCCCTCGTTCCGCGCCATGAATCTGTCGCTTTATTACCTTGGGCAAATCTGTATCGCGCTCACCATCGCCCTGATGAACTGACGGAACGCTGCGCGTGCCAAACCAAACAATTTTCGGCTCTGCCGGGCTTGGCCCACGGAACCGGTAAGGAAGGAAACCTGAGCGGTTAACAGAAAGCTATGAAACAAGACGGTTTAAAGAAGACGTTTGTCCACCAAATGCAGCAAAAAATTTTTTCAGGCGAATTACAGATCGGTCAAAAGCTTCCTCCGGAGCGGGAGCTTGCCGCGCAGCTCGGCGTCAGCCGGAGTCTTGTGAACACAGGCATTCTGGAACTGGAAAATCAGGGATTCGTGCGCATCATTCCCCGTCAAGGCAGCATTGTAGCCGATTACAAAAAAAACGGTACGCTTCAGGTGCTCGTCGCTCTGATGAACTGCGATTCCCCACGTATCGATTACCCCCTGTTTTGCAACATGGTCGACCTGCGCATCCTGATCGAATGCGAATGCGCGCGCCTCGCCTGCGTCCATGCAACAATCGAAGATATCGATACGCTTTCGCTCCTCATTCGGTGCGTCGGCGTTTGTTCGGACCCGCAGGACGCGGTTGAATCGCTGGTCCGGTTTCATTACTTGATTACGCAGCTTTCCGGCAACGCGGTTTATGCTATGACCTTTAAAAGTTTTGAAGCGGTTGTGATACGGCTTGTCAGCCAGCATTTTTCCGTCGCGCCGGACCTGCCGAAAACGGTAAGACTGCACGAAGCCTTGATTTCCGCCCTGATCGCTCACGATCCGGAAAAAAGCGCGCAGTGCATGCGGCTTTGCCTGCTGCAAGGCATGAGCGCGATCAAAAAGCTGTATAAGGGATAACGCAGGGGCGTAACGTCATGCTCCTGCCGGAGCTTGCTTCCGGTCGCTTCCGTTTTGAATGCCGTATTCATGAATGCAGTGTCTGCCAGTTCCCGCCGGGCGCAACGCGCCGGCGGGTTCGTTTTGCCTGCAGCGCCACGCTTTACTTTAAGCGGCTTTACGTGTATCGTTATAAGTGTCCCGGCAGGTTCCCTTCCGGGCGTTCAGACGAAATCCGGGCGCCGACCCGTCAGCAAGGCGGAACAGCATGAAGCTAAAGGCACTGGTCGTATCCGACCATGAAAGCGAATATATCTGGGATTATTTTGATGCGAGCGCCTTTCGGGACGTAGATATCATCCTATCCTGCGGAGATCTCAAGCCCGAATATCTCTCGTTTCTGGTCACCATGATTTCCGCGCCGCTGCTGTACGTCCGCGGCAACCACGACAGCCGCTACAAAACGCGTCCGCCGGAAGGATGCATCGATCTTGAAAAAAAGCCTTATATCTTTCGCGGCGTCCGCTTCGTCGGCTTCGGCGGCTGCAAGAGCATGCATTCGGCCGAAAACCAGTATACCGAGCAGGAGATGGCGCGCCGCGTTTTGCCCGTTATAAACCGCCTGGCTTTGCGAAGGAAACGCATCGACGTGCTCGTGACGCACGCGCCGGCGGAGGGGCTCGGCGACGGGCAGGACAGTTTTCATGCGGGATTTGCCGTTTTCCGCCGGCTGATCGACCGGTTTTCGCCGCGGTACCACCTGCACGGGCACCAGCATCTGACATACAATATCGGGTTGAAACGCATCATCGAGTATCGCGGCACGACGATCGTCAACGGGTACGGTTACTGCATACTGAATATGGATTTCCCGGAGGTGGAAGCATGAGTCCGGCCAGTCAGGGATTTGAGGAATACGACCGCGCCAGGAAGCGCGGCCTGAAGGAGTTTTCAACACGAAAATCACGCGGAGAGAGCGGTTATCTGCCGGTGGTCGACGCAAAGCGCGAGGAGAACGGCGTACTCGCTGTGATTGCGCAGCCACTGCGCGCAGTTTCGCTCAATCGAATCGTCGGGACGTATCAGGCAAGCCGCGCAAATTCGTTCGCGGCCAATTTTATGCCGATACTTCCGCCGGACACGGAGTTCGCCACCAAATGGATCAACCTCTGCAACGCGCATCTTGAATCCGGCATCCGCGATCCGATCAGCGTTTACGAGTATCTCTGGAAATACTACGTCGCCGAGGGCAACAAGCGCGTCAGCGTCCTGAAATACTTCGGCGCCAGCTCGTTTGAGGCCGAGATTACCCGCCTCGTCCCGCAGTGGGACGAAAACGATCCGGACATCGAGCGGTATTATACGTTTATCGCATACGCGAAGAAAGGCGTGTTCAGCGACATCGAGCTGTCCGAATCGCGCAAATACGAGCGCCTGTACCGCATTGAGCAGCGTCTGATTTCCGAGTTGGACCCGGATGACGAACAGCCGGATTACAACGCGATGTTCATCCGCTTTGAGTCGGTTTATCTTCAAAACACCTGTACGTTGTCGCTGGGCGACGCGTTTCTGGAATATCTGCATATCTACGGCTTTCCGGTCAACATCCTGCCGGACGAGCTGAACGAGCGCATCCTGACACTCAAGCCGCAGCTTGACATTCTGGAGCATCGGCCGGAGCCGCGCGTCGTCTTCGAAGAAGACGCCCAGGCCGCCGAAGCGCCGCTGTTTGCGCGAATCCTGCCCGCGCACAAGAACCCCAAAATCGTCTTTGCCTTCTCCGGCGAACGCACGGCGAACAACTGGCTCGGCGCGCACGAGCAGGCGCGGCTGGCCATGCAGGCCGAGCTTGGCGAGCGCGTGGAATCCTCCGTTGTCGACCTGCCCGACCGCGACGAGGCGTACGAACTGCTCTGCGAGCATGCCGCCGACGCCGGCTTACTGTTTGTAACCACGCCCTCGCTGATGAATCCCGTCCTGCGGTTTGCGCTGGAGCACCCGAGCTGCCTGACGCTCGTGTATTCGCGCATGCAGCATCATTACCGGCTGCACACCTATTTCGGGCGCTATTACGAGGCGGTCTTCATCTGCGGCGCCGCAGCCGGGCAGTACACGAAATCCGGCGTCGTCGCCTATGTTACGCCAAAGCTGAATTATGCGCGCTTCACGTCCGACATCAACGCTTTCGCAATCGGCGTCCGTTCCGTTCGCCCGAACGCCCGCATCCTGCTCGTCACGCGGGACGTAAGCCCGACCGACCTCGATACGTGCGAACTCGGCGTGCGGACGGCCGCCTCCATGGGCGCGGACGTCGTGCTTACGCCGCATTACGATTCGCTCTCCCTGCCCGAGCTGCCCTACAGCGCGTTTTCCGCGCTCGTCTCCGTCGACGGCAGCGGCAATCCCGAACAGTTTCTCGCCGCGCCGGACTGGAACTGGGAACGGTTTTATATCGCCATCGTCAGGAGCTATCTCAACGGCAGCCTCAACGCACTTTTGAACAACGACCGCGACGAATCACCCATAACGAGCTTCTGGTGGGGGTTCGGCGGCGGCGTCATCGACGTCCGCCTCGGCAGCCGGTCCGCCGGAACGCCGAACAACCTGCTCCGCTATCTCAAAAGCTGCATCGCGCGCAACGTATACAATCCCTTCCACGGGCCGCTCGTCGATAACGAAGGCATGGTCCGCATCCCGGCGCACAGCGACCCGTCGCCGGCAAGCATCCTCAAGATG
>CAYUUB010000105.1:0-7076 GCA_964447725.1 uncultured Oscillospiraceae bacterium | reverse complement strand
CCGGACGCGTGCTTTCCCGCGCGGAGATCTTGGCGCGCGGGTGGGGCGGGGACGAGACGGTCGAAGACGGAAACGTGGACAACTACGTTTACTTTCTGCGCCGCAGGCTTAAAGCCGCCGGTACGGAATCGGCGATTTTGGCGGTCCACGGCGTGGGGTACCGGCTCGCGCACGGCGAAAACTGACGACGGGCGATCTTTTTACGATACGGGGCATCAGCCCGCGCGGCCGGGAACGGCTGCGGAGCAAAGAGGGGAAAGCGATGGAAGAGCGCAAACTCCGTTCTCGACTGATATGGATTTATATCGCGACGATCGCGACGGTCCTTGCCGCGCTGCTTGTCGCGCTGCTTCTTTTCTCCGCGCATGAGATCGACCAGAGCAGCCGGGAGAGCTTTTCCACGCTGATCACGGCGATCGGGGACGAACTGCAGAGCGGGGATGTCGTCGTTTACAGCAAGCTGAGCCGGCTCGAGCAGGAAAACCGGCTGACGATCCGCATCGGAGACAACGGGAACCCGCTGCTTTATAACGCGTCGGACGACGCGGATGAAACCGACTTGTTTTTGCAGGTCGAGCAAGCGGCCCGTGAGGAAGGATACGATATAACGAGCCTTCCGCTGACGAGCGAACGAAAGACTTCGTCGATCGGCGTTTATTACGAAGACGGCGCGCGCTATTTCGGGGCGGTCAGCATCATTCCAATCAAGGCTGGCTATCGCACCCTGACGATCGTGCAGCGGCAGGACGATTCCGGAGCCGGCAGGCTGCTGCTATATTGCGCCCTGTATCTTGCGGGCGTCCTGCTGCTCGGCGCCGCGGGCGCGCGGCTGATCGATCGGGCGCTGGCGCCCGCGGTCGAGAGCAGAAAACGGCAGGCGCAGTTTATCGCCGCCGCTTCCCACGAACTGCGTTCGCCGCTGGCGGTCATATCCGCGAACATTGCGACGCTGCCGGAGGAGTCGCGCAAAAGCGCCGCCGCGGAAGTCGCCGCGGCGGAATGCGGGCGAATGTCCCGGCTGATCGGCGACCTTCTTCTGCTTGCTTCGGCGGACGCGGGAGCATGGACGGTTCGGCTGGAACCCGCGGAGGCGGACACGCTGGCGCTCGACGTCTACGAGGCATACCTGCCGCTTTGCAGGAAAAACGGGGTTTCCCTTCAGGTGCGTCTTCCGGAGGAGCGGCCGCCCGAAATCCGGTGCGACGCGGAACGGCTGAAGCAGGTGATCGGCATCCTTATGGACAATGCGCTCGCCTACGGCGTGACGGAGGAACAGCGTTCGGTCGAACTTGAGGTCTCCGCGCAGAAACGGCGCGTCGTCGTCCGGGTGATCGACCACGGGCCTGGACTGACGCCGGAACAGAAAACGCACGTGTTCGACCGGTTTTACCGCGCGGACGAATCCCGCAGGGAAAAGCAGCACTTCGGCCTGGGCCTTTCGATCGCTTCGGAACTGACCGCTCTGAATAAAGGCGTTCTGGACGTCACCGACACGCCGGGCGGCGGATGCACGTTCCGTATTACTTTTGAATCGTGAGGAAACCGCATGGTGCGGTTCATAACGGCGCACATTTTCGTGCGCTTTTTGTTTTTGCAGGTTTAGAAGATTTTTAGAACTTTTCCTGATACGCTTTTTACAGTCCGCAGAACGGCTGCGGACGTTCGCGCGGGATTTGCCCGCGAATCACAAAAGGAGAACACATAATAACATGAAACAGAGCATCAAACGCGGAATCGCGATTTTTCTGTGCGTTGGTCTGGCGCTGGGCGCGATCGGGTGTTCCGGCGCAGAGAATGTTGCGACCGGGGAAGCGCCGGAGACCCCGGATGCGGAAAGCCGCTATGCCGAACGGGAAATCGAGCTTCCGCTGCCGGAGGGCTTTTCCGAGCAGTACGTGATCGGCGTCGGCTTGTCGGAGGACGGACTGGAAGTCTTTACCAACACCTATTCCGGAACGGACGATCAGGTGACGGTGCGCTATTTCCGCCATACGATCCACAGCGACGGCACCGTGACCACGGCGGACGAGCAGTGGCTCGACGAACTCGCTTCTGATGGCGGAAACGAAATGCGCGTGCAGCAGGCGGACGACGGGACGCTGTATATGATCTACACGGGGTTCGACGAGGATTACAATCTGGTTCCGCACGTGCTGGTGAGCCGGGACGACGGCAAAACGGGAGAAGGCCTGACCGGAGACGGCGTGGCGCTGCTGGCGCAGGCCAACAGCATCGGCATTCTGACAAGCGGCGAGATTGCAATCTCCGAATATTATAACGGGAACCTCTACCTGCTGGACGCGGAAGGAAATATGGAACAGAGCCTGGAAGGCGAAACGGCGGAGGTCATGCCGGTCGTTGCGGCGCAGGCAACGAAGGTCGCCTACGTTGCCAAGGGCGCGCAGAACGTTTGCGTCCTGGACACGGCGGACGGCTCCGTTACGGAATACCCTTACGCCTTTGCCGAAGACAGCTCGCCGTGGCTTGCGTTCGCGTCGGACGGTTCCCTGTTTTTATGCGACGCCACCGGGATCTACCGCCATTCACAGGACGGGACCCTCTGGGAGCGCATCGTCGACGGAAGCGCGACCAGCCTCGGGCTGCCTTCCTTCTATGCAAACGGCCTGTATGTAAATAGCGACGGTACGGACGGCATCTACGTGTTCGCGGGCGACGCGCTGCTGGAGTATGCGCCTGAAGCGGGCGTTTCGGATGCCGCTTCGGAAACGCTCACGGTCTTTTCGCTGTACGAAAACGACACCGTCCAGCAGGCGGTCGTGGCGTTTAACCGCGCGCAGAGCGACGTTACGGTGGACTATACCGTCGCGATGGACCAAAGCACCGGCGGAACGGAGCAGGATTACATCAAGGCGCTTAATACGGAACTGCTCGCGGGAAAAGGACCGGACGTGATCATCCTGGACGGGATGCCGATCGATTCCTATATTGAAAAGGGTGTTTTGGCCGATATCGGTTCCGTTGTGGACGGTGCGGAAGAGGTCCTTCCGAATGTCCGCGCGGCCTCCGCTTCGGCCGACGGGAAACTCTACGCGATGCCGACGCGGATCGAACTGCCTCTGGCGATTGCGGACGGGACGGACGACGGCGTGTTCGATTCGCTTTCCGCGCTTGCAGACGGATGCGAGCAAAGCGGCGAAACACCGCTCCTGGCCAACGCCGCGTTCAGTTACCAGACGCTTGCGGAGGTGCTGCTCAAGTATTACGGCGGAAGCATGTTCGATGGAAACGCGCAGGATATCGCCGCTTTTCTGACGGATGCCGGGCGGGTCGCCGAAGCGATCGGTACGACGGGCACGCTGTGCGAAGGCTGGGAAGCATGCAGCGATATGTCGCAGGAAGACCTGCTGGAAATGATGCGCCAGGCAAACGGCTCGCCCCAGATCTGGGCCTGCATGACCGGAAAGGCCGAGGCTATGCTGCTGCTCCCGCTTGGCTCGCTTTACGATGGAATGATGGTGCTTTCCGCGGCGGAGAAACAGAACCTGTCGCTGTTCGATATCGCCGGATCGTATCAGCCGTCCGGGATCGTCGGAATCAACAAAGCCGGCGGGTTGCAGGACGCGGCCGCGGATTTTGTGAAGACGATGCTTTCCTGCGACGTGCAGTCCGGCGACAAATTTGCCGAGACGTTCCCCGTCAACGCACAGGCGCTTTCGGAGGTTCTGTCCAATGTCGACGATTCGGTGATGCAGTCGTTGCGTTTCGACGCGACGAATTCGTTGGATTCCGTGTGGCCGTCCGAGACGACGAGAAACGCGCTGCTGGAACTGCTGGAGAACGCGGATACGCCGCTGTCGACGGACGACACGTTGTTCGACATGCTCGCTCCTGCGCTCGTCGCCTACCTTGACGGGAGCGACACGCTGGAAACGGCCGCCGGCAAGATGGAAAGCGTCGTTTCCACCTATCTTTCGGAATGATGCAAAACCTGTCGGACAAAAAGCCGCGCGTCGGCCGGGCGCATGGCCGCAGGGAAGCGCTGGCTGTGCTGGCGTTCCTTGCGCCGAGCCTGATCGGCGTATGCGGGATGTTTCTGCTGCCGACGGCGGACGTCGTAAGGCGCTCGTTCCTCTCGGCGATGGGTGATTCGTTTGTCGGACTGGAAAATTACCGCACGGTGTTTGAGAATGAGTCGTTCCGGCTCGCGGTGGGGAACACGGTCCGCTTCATCCTGGTCTGCATCCCGCTTTTGTTGCTGTTCTCGCTCGGCTCGGCGCTGCTTCTCTACCGGCAAAAGCGGCTACAGGACCTGTTCCGGACGACGTTTCTATTGCCGCTCGTCGTGCCGGTGACCAGCGTCGTGATGATTATCCAGACCGTGTTTCAAAAAAACGGGCTGCTTTCGGCGCTGTGCGCGGCGTTCGGCAAAGCCCCGGTCGACTGGCTGAACAGCGGGCACGCCTTTTTTGTAATGGTGACATGCTACCTCTGGAAATATTTCGGGTACAACGTCGTCCTCTGGATGGCGGGGCTCGCGGCGATTCCCGAATCCTATTACGAAGCGGCGCGCATGGACGGCGCGGGCGAAGCGCGGTGTTTTTTCGCCATCACGCTTCCGCAGCTGAGAGAAACGCTGTTCGTGACGCTCGTGCTGGCGCTGATCAACTCCTTTAAGGTATTCCGCGAGGCGTATCTGGTTGCAGGGCGGTATCCGGACAGCAGCATCTATATGCTCCAGCACGTGCTCTCCAACTGGTTCTCCAATCTGGATATGCAGAAGATCAGCGCGGCGGCGGTCCTGCTGATGGCGGTGATCCTTACGGCGGTATTTGTGACGCAGGGCGTTCTTGAAAGGCAAAAGGAGGACGAATGAAAGCAAACCGGAAGCGGCTTCTGCCTCTCGCGATCCTCTTTTTACTGGCACTGGTGGTCTGGCTGCCGCTCTGGACACTTCTGACCGGCGCGCTGACACCGACGAGCGAAATCAAAGAACGGCTTTCCGGCGTGCTCGGCGCTTCTGAAGGATTGGCACAGTGGCGTTTCCTGCCGGACCGGATTACGTTCCGGCACGTGGTCGAACTTTTACTGGACACACCGGAATTCTTCCGCGTCTTCTGGAATTCCTGCATTCAGGTGTTTCCGGCCGTGGCGGGGCAGGTGCTCGTCGGTGCTCCGGCGGCATGGGCGTTTTCCCAACTGCGCTTCCGGGGGAGAAAAACGCTGTTCCGGCTCTACATCGTTCTGATGATCCTGCCGTTTCAGGTGACGATGGCGTCGAGCTATATCGTGCTGAGCGATCTGAGCCTGATCGATACGCCTTGGGCGATCATTCTTCCGTCGATGTTTTCCGCGTTCCCGGTATTCATTATGACGAAATTCTTTGCCGGGATCCCGCGCGAAATGATGGAGGCGGCCAGAATGGACGGCGCAAACGAGTGGGCGATTTTTTTGCGAATCGGCCTGCCGCTCGGTCTGCCGGGGATTCTCTCCGCCGCGCTGCTGGGGTTTGTTGAGGGGTGGAACGCCGTGGAACAGCCGGTCACGTTTCTCAAGACGGCGTCCCTGCTGCCGCTTTCGGCTTTTTTGCCCGCGACGACGGTGGAGAACGCGGGCGTGACGTTCGTTTGTGCGGTGATCGCGCTCCTGCCCGCCGTACTGATTTTTTTATTCGGGCAGCAGTATCTCGAACAGGGGATCGTTGCTTCGGGAATCAAGGAGTAAGAAAGACGATGGAAGATACGAATCGTTCCGCATGCGCCGCGGCAAAGCCGTTTAAAAAACGGATCGGCCGCGCAATATTGTGGTTCTTTGCGGGCATGATTGTTTTAACGTTTGTTTCCCGCGCGGCGAGCGACGCGCTGAAGGCCAAAGTTTCGGTCGGTTACGTGAGCACTTCGTCGCTGGACCAGAGCCTGAACGGGACGGGTACGTGGACGGCGGGAGAAACGCTGCTCTTCACAACGTATTATACGCGCCGCATTACGAAAGTTTACGTCCAGCCGGGGCAAGCGATAGAAGAGGGCGCCCCGCTTTTTGCCTACGACGTATCCACGGTGTCCGGGGGAAAATCCGTGACCGACCGGAAAGTCAGAGCGGCGCAGAAAGCGCTTGATCTCGCCAATGCGAATCTCGAAAACGCCGCCGACCCCGCGTATGCCCAGGCTGTTGTGGAAAGCGCGGAACGGGCGCTGCTGTTCGCGCGGTTCACCTATGCGCAGACCTACGCGCTGCAAAACGGCGGCGTCGTGTGCGCGACGTTTTCCGGCACGCTGCTCTCCTGCGACCTGTCCGCCGGCAAGGCCTCCTCGGCCGGCGAAAGCGGGCTGGAAATCTCGCTTGGCGCGCCGCAGTTTCTGATATGCGTTTCCGCAAAAGAGGCGGAGCGGATTTCGATCGGCGACGCGGTCTGCTTGTATTGCGACGGCAGGCAGGAGGACGAAACGGCCGAGGTCGTTTCCGTCTCTACGCCGGATACCGACGCGAATGTCGAAGTCCTTTGCCGGGACGAGAGCGGCAAAACGCGCGTGATCGGCTCCGAGCAAGACTGGAAGATACGCAAACAGTCCGAACAGTACGGCACCTGCGTGCCGATCGAAGCACTGCGGCAGAGCGGCGCGGACGCGTATTACGTCCTCGTGCTGACCGAAAAGCAGACGATCCTCGGCGAGCAGTTTGCCGCGGAAAAGGTGGGCGTCACGCTGATCGCCCACGACGACAGCCACGCCGCGGTCGAGGGCGGTCTGGACGGCGACGCGAAGCTGATCACAACCTGCTCGAAAGAGGTTCAGGACGGCGACCTGGTGGTGAAAAATGACGGGGACTAAGCGGGGCTTTTTCGGAACGGCGCTGCTCGGGCTGATCGCGACCGTCTGCTGGGCGTACGCGCTTTTGTCGGCAAACGGGCTAATGCGGCAGTATATTGGAATCAGCGTCCGCCTTTTTGAAACGTCCGTAACGCGGCAGACGCTGGAACAGGCGCTAGAGCAGACGAACGAAAACGAACTGGCCTGCACGGCCGCATGGACGAGGAACGACGGCGAGCAGACAGCCGGTTCGCAGCTCGGCGGCGAAACGTCGCTCCGGATCATCCGCGTATACGGCGACATGCGGCAGGT
>CAYUUB010000104.1:0-7173 GCA_964447725.1 uncultured Oscillospiraceae bacterium | reverse complement strand
TGTGTTTGCGGCCGCGCAGTCGCTGGAAAGGAGGTAAGCGCATGGAATTTCAATCCTACAAAAAAGTTGGCAGCGTCGAAGAATGCGTTTCAGCGCTGAAGCAAATCGAAGGCGGCGTCGTGCTGCTCGCGGGCGGAACGGACGTGCTGGTCAAAGCGCGCGAAGGACACCGCTATGCGGACAAAACCGTCGTGGATATCTATGGGATTCCGGAACTTTGCGGTATATCCGAAACGGAGACGGAGCTCGTGATCGGCGCGGGTACGACGCACGCGCAGATCGCCGGTTCGCCGCTGGTCCGCTGGCAAGCGGGCGTACTTGCGGACGCCTGCCGCACGGTCGGGTCGCCCCAGATTCGCAACCACGCGACCATTGGCGGGAATATCGCCAATGCGTCGCCCGCGGCGGATTCCCTCGCGGCGTTAGCCGTGCTGGAAGCGGAAATCGAGGTCAACCACCTGGGCGAAATCCGGCGGATGCCGCTTGAAGACGCGATTGAAAAGCCTTACCGTACGACGCTGGGCGACCGCGACCTGATCACGCGCGTCATCGTTAAAAAGATACCGCACGGAAGCAGGTGCAACTTCTATAAACTCGGAAGGCGGAACGCGCTGTCCATCTCACGTATGACGATTGCGACGCTGCTGAACACCGACGAAGCCGGCAAGGTGACGACGTTCCATATGACTATGGGCGCGACGTTCCCAAAGCCGATGCTCTTTGATGACATCGATCAAATGCTGATCGGGAAAATTCCGTCGGAAGCGGATATCGACGCGGTGGCGGAAGCGCTTTCCAATAAAATTCCGCAGATTGCGGGCATCCGCCCGTCGACGGTGTACAAACAGCCCGTGTGCCGCAAAATGGTCAAGCGGATTTTAACGCAGATGCTGGGAGGGAACGAACATGAGTAAGATACCGCTGAATTTCCGTCTCAACGGAAAGGACGTCTCCATCGAGGTCGACCCGGGGCGGCGCATGCTGGACGTGCTGCGCGAGGATCTCGGCCTGACCGGCACGAAGGAAGGCTGCGCGGTCGGCGAATGCGGCGCGTGCACCGTCGTGCTAAACGGCGAAGCGGTCGCAAGCTGCCTCGTGCTTGCCGGGCAGATGGACGGCGCGGAGATCTATACAATCGAAGGCATGAGCGAAACGCAGATCGGGCGTATATTGCAGGACTGCTTCGTCGAAGGCGACGCGGTGCAGTGCGGCTTCTGCACGCCGGGCTTCATCATGAGCGCATATGCGTTGCTGAAAAAGAACCCGCACCCCACGCGCGAACAGATTCGCGAGGCGGTTGCGGGCAACGTATGCCGCTGCACGGGATATGTGCCGATTGTCAGCGCGATCGAAAAAGCGGGGGAAAAGCTTCCCGACTGACGCAAACGAACGAATAAAACCGCCGGATTCCGTTTTTTTGAGAATCCGGCGGTTTTGCTTTGCGGCGGGGTGGTTTACGATTCCGGCTGAATTTGAGTATCCGGATCTGCCGCGTCCTGCTTTTTGGAGAGCAGGCCTTTCATAAGAAAGATGGAAAGCACATTCAGGCAAAGCGCGAACAGGCTGGCAGCCAGGGTTATATCGTAGCCGATCGTAATAAGAAGCTGCGAAGCCGCGGCAACATCATCATACACACCTATAACCATGAGAATCGAGCCGATAAAAGGAACGACCGCCATCCCGAGCGCGGCCCAGCCGACAGGGCGGCTTAAACGACGCGCAAATCGTGCGGCAATATACAAAAGAATGCCGCCGACGATATGCAATATGCGTAAACTGGAAAAAAGAGCCACATAAATCATAACGGGTTGCGGCTTACCGATCAGCGTTACATAAACGACGTACGCAAGCGTAAGAACAAGCGGTATCCAAACGAACACCGTGCCGATGATTGCGAGCACACGGGCGCCTTTCGCCCGGTTAACGGGTTTTTTCACAAGAGGTACGGGTGCGGGACTTTCGTTATATGGGAACGGTGTTTCCTGCGGCGTGAGGTTCGGGCGCCGCCCGTGGTATGGGCAGCGTTTTACGATGATTTTTACTGACATTGCTCTTCTTTCATTTTCCGGCGGTTGCCGGGCCTTTCGCTGTTGCTGAAATATTCGTTATGCTTCCGCTTCGATCGCGTCCGCCGGGATTTCCTTTTTTGCATAAAGCCGCCTGATCAGCAGGATGCCCAGGATACCGATGCCGATGACCAGAAGGTTATACAGTACGATCATGCCGATGACAAGACCGAAGATGAATCCCGTGGGCGACCGGTCGCCATGGGCCAGCCCGCTGACGACGGCGATCAGTTGCGCGGCGGCCAGAGAGAGCACGGCCGCCGCCGAAGCCCAGCCGAACCATTTTGCGAGCGTCTTTGAAAGGATGCCGGCGACAATCAGCAAAACAGCGCCGGCGAGCACGACGAAAAACAGCTCCGCTAGCATCAGGTAATCAAACAGAAGCATCTTTCTGGAAATGGAGCCGACGATGGCGGTCAGGAACATGAACAGGACCGGTAGCCACACGAGGGCCGTTCCGGCGATGGCAAAGACTTTCGCAAGCGTTTCTTTCGTTTTTGCTTTCATGATGGGACCTCCTTTGCATCAGGTCGCGCGTGGAAGGAAAAGGAACGGTCTGTTGCCGAAAGGGAGGCTGCATTTGCGTCTCCGGCACTATGAGTATACAGGAATTCCAGGCAAATAGCCAGCTGTGGCGATCAATATGCGAACAAATATACGCAAAAAGCAAAATTCCGGCGGATTTCGTTTTTCGTCCGGATTTCGATTGAGTCGGCGGCCGTGTTTGCTATAATGGTAGGGATGCCGGAAAAGCGGTGCACGACGCGACGGTGGACGGAGCGCTGTGTGGCTGCCGCAGCCGAAGCAGAAAAACGCCGCCCGGCAACAGGCGGGCGAAGGGGGAAACATGAAGAAGTTTTTACGGGTCGTACTGATCGTAATCGCCGCGCTGGCGGTGCTCGTCGGCGGGTTCGCCGCCGTCCAGCGGGTCGTATACAAGCGCAGCGTGCTTTCCGGCATTGCCGACGCGTACATCACGATCGCCGGGAACAAGAAAAAGTTCAAAACGGCGGAGGCTGCGGACGCGTTCATGCAGGAGCAGGGCGAGAAATGGTGGGACGGATACACCATCCCGGACAACGTGAGCTTCGATTGCACGGTTGAGGAGGAGCAGGTTGCGGGCATGCAGGTGTTCCGGCTCAACGGCGACGCGAACGAACTCGGCACGGCCGTACTCTACCTGCACGGCGGCGCGTATGTCAACCCGCCGCAGAAGGTGCAGTGGAATACGTGCAACTCCATCGCCACGCAGGCGAACTGCGAAGTCGTCCTGCCGGTGTACCTCACCGCGCCGAACTACACGTACGACGCATGCTACGACGCGTTGCTGGAGTTGTACGATACCATGCTGACAACGTATGCGCCGTCCGACATTGTGATCATGGGCGATTCGGCGGGCGGCGGGCTCGCGCTGGGGCTTGCCATGTGGCTCGACGAGCTTGGGTATGAACAGCCGCGCCTGATCGTCGCTTATTCGCCGGAGCTGGACATCACGCTGTCCAACCCGGATTTGGAGGCGTATGAAAAACTGGATGCGATGCTCGCCATCGACGGCATCGTCGAGATGGGGCGCGTCTGGGCGGGCGGCGCGGACCCGACGGACTACCGGCTCAGCCCGATCAACGGGGACGCTTCCAACCTTGCGCCGATCCTTCTGTTCGCGGGTACGCGGGAACTGCTCTATCCCGACGAGGTCAAGTTCGTTGAGCAGGCGAGGGAACAGGGCGCGGACGTAACTTATTATGAAGGGACGAACCTCGGCCACTGCTGGCCGCTCTACCCGACGCCGGAGGGCAAGGCCGCAATCAAGCTCGTCGCGGAGGCGATTGCCGGGAAATAACGGTAAAAAATAAAAGCAGCGGGTTGCGTTCATGCCCGTTGCTTTTTTGCATGGTTTCGAAGCGCGCCGCCAAGCCGGAACACGGCGAAGAGGAGCGCAAAAGCGACGGCATAGATCGCCGGCATGGCGGAAGCGAAAAATGCGATTTTTGCGGCGAGATTGACCAACGGGAGATAAAACATCTGCGTCGCCATGCCGAAAACGTTCAGCCAGCACCGCCCGAGGAACCATTCCTGGTACAGCAGCAGCGCGAGCGCAATCAGCGCGGGAACGTGCGCGACCAGCACCGCCTGAAACGCCGAATCGCCGAGGGGACGGGAAAGCATGCCGAACAGAAACCAAACGGCGAGCATGCCGACGCCGATCCAGCCGTATGGCAGGGCGACGTCATAACACGCGCCGAGCATCAGGGCGTTGAGCCCGTACCCGAACGCAAGCGGAAGCAGCCCGAGAAGGAGTAAAAGGAGTTTTTTCATAGTCGCAGGAAAATTTCTTTCAATAGATTCGGATTGCGCAAATCAATCCGTCAAAACAGCTTCAGCTGTTTACTCGTCGGCTTCGGCTTGGGCGGACGCGCGTCGCCGGTGATCATCTGACCGGCCGGCAGGTCGCTCAAAAACGGCGAACCGGCGGGCGAACGCAAAAGGACAAGCTCGTCCTTTGCGCGCGTCATGCCGACGAAGAACAGCCGCCGCTCCTCGTCGAGGTCGCATTCGCCCGAGCGCCGCCGGAACGGGATCAGTCCGTCCGACACGCCGCAGAGGAATACGACGGGGAATTCCAGGCCCTTGGCGGCGTGCAGCGTCATCAGGGACACCGCGTCCGGCGAATAGCTGCGCTTGCCGCTGCGCGTCACGTCCCGCTCGCGCCCGAGCGCCAGACTGTCGAGAAAGTCCGCCATGCCGTCGTAAGTGACGGACGTGTTGAGCAAAAGCTCCATCTCCCGCGTGCCGTCGAGCGCGCCGTCTTGCATGAACCGCTCGATCAGCTTGTCCGGCGGTTCCTTTCGGACCGCGCGTGCGTATTCGGTCAGCCGCTCGCCCATCAGCGGTGTCCCGGAGACGAGGTCCGGTGCGGCGTGCTCCAGCACGGCGGCCAGCTTTGCAACGGATTTGCCGGAAGCGGCGTATGCCGAGAGCACGGCTTCGGCCTGTTTTTTCGGTTGGCCGAAGGCTTCCAGGCAGGCTTTCAGGGACAGCGTGTCGTTTGGATGCAACAGGAACCGGAAGAACGCGAGCGTCTTTCGTACGTCCGGATCGGTAAGAAAATCGTGCCGCCCGGCGACGACGTATGGAATGTCCTCCTGCAGCAGGCAGTACTCCAGCGCGCTCGCCTGCCGGTTGGTGCGGTACAGCACGGCGATATCGCCGAAGCCCCACTTTGCGGTACACCCGCCGGAAGCGGGCGACGCGTGAGATTGTAACATATCCATGCCGCCGACCATGCGGTTGATCTCCTTGGCCACGAAGATCGCTTCCGGGAACGCGTCCTGCGCCGTCAGGAGACGAACCTTCGCGCCGCTTGGTTTCGCGGTCTGCAGCGCTTGTGCGTCGGAGTCGCCGACCGCGATGACCGCCTGCGCGGAGGCCAGAATCTCCGGCGTGGAGCGATAGTTCTGCGTCAGGCGGATCCGGCGCGCGTCCCGGTAGTCGGCAAAAAAGTTTTCAAAGCAACGCGGGTCCGTGCCGCGGAAACCGTAGATGGACTGGTCCGGGTCGCCGATGACGAACACGTCGCCGTCCGTCCGGCTCCACGCGCGGATTAAGCGGTACTGCACCGGGTTGACGTCCTGAAACTCGTCCACCAGAAGATGCGTAAAGCATGGCTTCGCCTGCGCGTCGCCGGATTCGTACCGCTCCAGCGCGCGGAGCAAAATGTCGTCGAAGTCCAGAGCGCCGGCTTCCTCCAGCGCCGCGCCGTAGCGCGCGAAAACCTGCGACGGCAGGCCCGCGGCGGCCGCCGCCTCCTCCGTAACGGAGCCGCACTTAACGAGCGACACGGCGCGCAGCGCGTCCCGCGGGGAATCCTTTTTGCCAAGCGATTGCAGCACGCCGCGCATGAGTTCCAGCGCGGACGGCTCGTCGACGATCGAAACGGCTTGCCCGCCGCTTTGCAGATCGTTCAGGCAGAGCGCGTGGAACGTGCCGATGCGCATCCGCTTCACGGCGCGTTTGTCGGAAAGCTGCTGTTCCAGCCGCTCGCGCATTTCGCCCGCGGCCTTGTTTGTGAAGGTGACGGCGGTGACCTGACAGGCGGGAACGCCGCAATCCTCGATCAGATACGCGATGCGGCTCACGAGCGTCCGCGTTTTGCCCGTGCCCGGCCCGGCGACGACCGCGACGGCGGATTCTTTGACGGAGACGGCCTCCCACTGCGCGTCGTTCAGTCCGAAAGGATGCTTGCCGGCGGCTGCGCGGGCGGGCTCCGCGTCCCGAGCCGGCGCGTCGCCGTCCGCCGGGCGTTCGGGCGCCTGCTCCGGCGCGTCCATCGTTTGCAGGGGCGCGGCGAACAGGCGAAGCTCGCCCTGCTCGAAAATCTTGATCTTCCCGTATTCGCCGTCGAATCCCGGCTCGATCTGCACCCGGCCTTCGCGCAGCCTGCGGACGCCCTCGGCGACGATCGGCCCGGCTTTATGCGCAATGTCGTCCAGCGGCGCTTCGCGCAGGATGTAAAACTCCGGCCCGAGCGAACGCAGCAGGTTGAAATACTGCGCCGTAACGCGTTTGCTCGCCGACGACACGCCAAGCGAGCAGGCGAAAACTTCCGGCAGGGGGACGATGCTGTCGAACGGCTTTGCCGACGGGAGAACGAAGCCTTCGCCGCGGTCGGCGAGTTCCTCCACGCGGTGCAGAACGCCCGTCGTGATCCGCCTGCCGCAGACGGGGCATACGCCGCCGGACGCGACCGTTACGGACGGCTTCTGGCAGACGCTGCACTTGCGGTGCCCGTCGAAATGATATTTACCTTCTTCGGGAAAGAATTCGACCGTGCCGCGAAATCCGTCCGAACGTCCGTCGAGCGAGCGCGCGATCTCCGGATAGGACGGCGAAATATCGAAAAGGTTGGCTTCGCGCGCAAGTTTGGCGGGAGAATGCGCGTCCGAATTGGAGACGAGCGTATAGCCGTCGAGCGCGGACACGCGCCAGTTCATCGGCGGGTCGGAGGAAAGCCCGGTTTCGAGCGCGTGGATGTAGCCCGTCAGGTCCTCATAGCATTCGTGAATGTCGTCGAACCCCGAATACGCGCCGAAGAGCGAGAAATGCGGCG
>CAYUUB010000103.1:0-7186 GCA_964447725.1 uncultured Oscillospiraceae bacterium | reverse complement strand
CGATCCATCTGTCGTCGTTTTACAGCTATGCCGCGACGCTTTCCGGCGTCGATTGTTCCGCCATATCGCCCTGCCTGCAGATCGATTCGCCGGAATCGATCTACGCCGAGCCGGACAACGTGTATCTGGACATGGCGGACTACTATAACGTCATGAACAACAAGGTGTACGTTTACCGCACGCAGTCGCTGGAAGACCTTGAAGAATTCCATCAGGAACGGCTGCGCCTGCTTTCCGGCAGGCTCTTTACCGAGGAGGAGGCGGAAAGCGGCGCAAAGGTCTGCGTTATGACGGAAACCCTGGCCGACGCGGGTGGGCTGTCCGTCGGCGATACCGTTACGCTCCGCACGATGGACAACACCGGCCTTCCCGCCGCGGACTGCTACTGGGGCACGGACAGCCTGACAAATTCGGACGATTACGAGATCGTCGGCATCGTCAACTATTACGAAGGGCTGCAATACAACGTGTACGTGCCGTCCGTCCCGGCGTCGGCCCAGCCGGAAAAATACGTCTATAAGCTCGGCCAGGCGACGCTGAAAAACGGCACCGCGGAAGAATTCGTCGCGGCGGTCACGCCGCTGCTCCCGGCGCGCGCGACAATCGACGTATACGACCAGGGGTACCAGGCCGTTGCGGATTCGCTCAGCGTGATTCGCGGCGCGTCCGCCGCGCTCTCCGCCGTCGCGTTCGTTGCGGCGGTCGTCGTTCTGCTGTTCTTCGCGTTTTTATTTGTGGAAAAACAGCGCGACACGGTCGAGACGATGCGCTGCTTCGGCACGACAAAGGCCGAAACGCGCCTGTACCTGCTCTTCGGCGCGGGCCTGATCGCGCTGGTGGCCGTCTGCATCGGCGTCTGGATCGGCACGCGGTTCGCCGCGCAGCTGATCACAAACGCATATTCGTTCGTCTCCGAACTTCAGTCGGTCGATCTTCGATACAGCAGCGGATATCTCGGCATCACCAAAAACTTCACGCCGGTCCCCGTCGCTTCCGTTCCGCTCGCCGTCCTTGTCGCCGCGCTGGTCTTTTTGCTGGCGCTGGGGTTCTGCCTGTACTTTGCCAAACGCACGATCAGCGGCAAGGTCATGCAGACAAGGGCCCATACCCGGACGCAACGCCCGCCGAAGCACTCCTCTACCGCCGGAAAGGGCGCGGCGCGGTATTCCATGCTTTCCATCCGCCGCAGCGGCGCGCGCACGCTGGTCGTGCCCGCTCTGGCCGTCGTCATGCTCCTGTTCGTAGCGACGCTGCTCGCCACGCTCGCTTCATATCGAACGGCGGAGCAAACGCTCTACGACACCACGACCCTGCGCGGCTACTGCACGACCATGACCGGAAAATACGCCGGAAACCTGCTGATCAAAAACAAGTACGTGCAGCAGCTCATCGACATGGACTATCTCGACGATCTCGCGATCACGTACCATAAGCGTTACCGCTATCTCGGCGTCGTGCAAAACCAGGACGGAACGGACGGCGACGCTGCGGCGGTGCCCGCGCCGAACAACGGGTTCACCCTTACGAACTTGCTCAATCAGCTCGCCAACGCGCCGTACATCGTGTTTACGAACAATATCGCGGAAGCGCCGGAGTTTTATTTCAGCCAGTTCACCTGCGAATTCCTGCCGGGCTACGACGAATCCGCGTTTGCCGACCAGGCCTGGTCGCAGCCCGTGTGCGCCGTTTCCACGCAATTTATGGAAGACAACGGCATTCAGCTGGGCGACACGATCCGCGTATATGTCGTCAACGGAACGAGCTACAGCGGTTCCGACGTCAACGACCCCGCGTTCGTCGGCCTGGATATGAAGGTTATCGGCAGCTTTTACCGGCAGGCAAGCGAGGACTACATTTACTGTCCGCTTTCCGGCGGCGTGCTGGAGCTGGACGGACTGCAGGACGACGAGTCCGCCGATTACGGGCGCTACAATACCTTCGGGCACTTGCGCCGCTGGAATAAGGACGTTACGGCCCTGACGCCGCAGGAACTGATCGACGTTCTGCTTGACGAAAGCTATGTGGCGTCGTTCAGCTTCACGCTCAAAGACGCGCGCCAGCTCACCGAGTTCAAGGACGCCCTGGAGGACGTCGGCTTCTCCGGACCCAAGCAGGACCGCGACATCCGGGTTGCCGTTACGATCGAGGACAAGGATTTTGTCGAGTCCGTCAGCAGCATCGCCCAGCGCAGCGCGTACATGGAGATCCTCTACCCCGTCCTGCTGACGCTGGTCTGCGCCGTCGGCTTGATCGCTTCGTTTTTGATGATCAACAGCCGGCGGGAGGAAATCGCCGTCATGCGCGGCCTCGGCACGCAGAAAAAGCGCATTTTCCTTACGTTCTTCTACGAACAGTTGATCCTGCTGGCCGCCGGGCTGCTGATCAGCGTAGTCGTGTGGCTGTCGTTCGGCGACGCGGCGCAGTTAGGCAAGCCGGATTTATATGCATTCTTCGCCTGTTACGCGCTCGGCGCCGGAACCGCGCTGATCTTACAAAACCGCAAGAGCGCGATATCCATTTTGTCCGAAAAGGAATAAGGAGGCCGTTATGAGCATTCTTTCGCTGGAAAGCGTAACCTACACCTACAGGAGCAAATACCAGACGCTGCAGGCGCTCAAGGGCATCACCTGCGCGTTCGAACAGGGAAACATCTACGCGGTCGTCGGGAAAAGCGGCAGCGGCAAGTCCACCATGCTTTCGCTCATGGCGGGGCTCGACCTGCCGGAAACCGGAACTGTGACCTTCCGCGACCGGTCGACGAACACGCTCGATCTCGACGCGTACCGCCGCAACGACGTCGCCATGATCTACCAGAGCTTTCGGCTGTTCCCGCTTTTGACCGCCGTGGAAAACGTTATGTACCCGATGGAACTGCACGGCATTTCGACAAAGGACGCAAAAAAGCGCGCCGAGGAGCTTATTTTACGCGTGGACCTGCCGGAGACGGTGTTCACGCGGTTCCCTTCCATGCTCTCCGGCGGCGAGCAGCAGCGCGTCGCCATCGCGCGCGCACTCGCGATGGATACCGACCTGATCCTTGCCGACGAACCGACCGGCAACCTCGACAGCGCGAGCAGCTGCAACATCATCGATATCCTGTGCCGTCTTGCGCACGAGCAAAACTACTGCGTCGTGGTCGTAACGCACGACATCGGCATTTTGGATTCGATGGACGTCATCTTCAAAATGCAGGACGGCATGGTGAGCCGCATCGAAAAGGAAGCCGGTATTTTGTAGGCGAAACGGCCGGAATCGCCGGTCGTCGCGATACGTGCCGGCTCCGTTATGTGCGCCGTCCGTCCGGGCTGAACCTTCAAGCAGAAAGGTCGAAACGTTGGCTGAATTTACCGATTTTTTAAAGCTCGATATCCGCGTCGGCGAAATCGTCCGTGCGCTTCCGTTCGAAAAGGCGCGAAAACCCGCCTACAAGCTCTGGGTGGATTTCGGCGGCGACATCGGCGTCAGACGGTCCAGCGCGCAGATCACCCAGTGCTACAGCGTCGGCGAACTCGTCGGCAGGCAGGTGCTCGGCGTTGTGAACTTTCCGCCGCGTCAGGTGGCGGACTTCATGTCGGAAGTACTCGTGCTCGGCGTATACGCCGAGCAGGGCGTGGTGCTCATCCGGCCGGACCAACCCGTGGAGAAGGGCGCGAAGCTCGGCTGAAAATGAATTGCTTTCCTGGTCCGGAATTTGCTTTGCAGCAAATTCCGGATTGTTTGTTGCGCTGAAAACGACTCTGTGCTAGAATTCTTCGCATATGCGGCCGGGCGGCGCCGCCGGCAAGCGTTGCGTTTGCATACGTTTGAGCGGAGAGTTCCCGGCTTTTTACGGAGAAGACGAAATGAAGATGTTTCTGGATTGCGTATCTGTCGGCGCGGGCGGACTGTTCGGCTCGGTCATGCGTTACCTGATCAGCCTTTTGCCGATTCGGCACGGCAGCGGCTTTCCGCTGCTCACACTCGGCGTAAATGTCCTCGGCGCGTTTCTGATCGGCCTGATCGTCGCGTTCGCCGGAAAAAACGCCGGCGTCGATCCGCGCACGCTGCTGTTTTTGAAGGTCGGCGTCTGCGGCGGATTTACGACGTTTTCCACCTTTGCGCTGGAAGCGCACGGCCTGATGGACGGCGGAAAAGCGTTTGTCGGCCTGAGTTATATCGCGCTCAGCGTCGTGCTCTGCATCGCGGCGATCGCCGCGGCGAACGCGCTGGTGAAATAAAGGCCGCCACATCGAAATTTCTTCTTGCGGACGTCTGTTTATCTATGTTATACTTTTTCGGTGAGGGATTTCAGCAGGGCCGTTTATCGGCTTTGAGTAAATCCGGAAAGGAGTTATGTGCATCATGATCAATCGGGTCGAGGTGGCGAAAGCCTAACAACCGAATACCGAAGACGCGAACGCGCACGTTTGCCGGTCCAGCATATGTTTGGCCGCGTATCCTGCGGATGCGTCTTATGGCGTAACCTTTCGAACAAACTGTAGTATTCCTACGGGCACATCGAACAGGTGTGCTCGTTTTTCATTGCACAAACAGCGATCACACCCGGTTCGGAGCCGTGGGGCGCAGTCGTAACGAGGCTGCGTTCCACGGCTCTTTTTATGCCCAAACACAACAACAAACAATTTATTGGAGGACATTATGATTTTAAACAGCTATGCATTTGCAAATTTGACTCTTACTGTTTCCGGCAGGATGAGAAAGCCCGCCAAAAGCGGCCGCTTTTTTGCAGGAACACCACCAACGTACCATTTCAGGAGGAAACCATGTATAGCAACCGAAACGGTTTTTCGATATTCCCCTCGCTGAGGGCGACAATGATTCTCTGCCGGTGTGGCTTTTCGAACTTCGTTCTGCCGGAGGAAGCGGCCCGCTGCGAGCGCTATGACGCTCCGGTCGTTTTCCCGCAGGAAGAATCCCTGCGCTTCGGCAACGACGGCTTTTCATCGTACTACTATGGGAGGCAGCAATGGATTTGAGCCGGTATGGGTTTACGCAGCCGATGCGTGCGGCTCTGGCGGCGCTTGACGACGGCGGGATACCGGCGCGCGTCACCGCGGTCCACAAGGAGCGTTTTGCGCTCGTCTGCGAGAAAGGCGAATGCTTTGCGCGGCTGAAAGCCGGCACTTATTACAACGACCGGGCGGAGGCGTTCCCAACGACGGGAGACTTCGTTGCGATCCGGTACAATGCGGCGGGAGACAGCGTTATCACCCGCACGCTGCCGCGGCGCGCGTATTTCGCGCGCCGCAACCCCACGCTGGGCCGGGGAGAGCAGGCGGTTGCGGCCAACTTCGACTTCGTGTTTATCATGCAGTCGCTGAATTCCGACTTCAACCCCAGAAGACTGGAGCGCTACCTGGCGCTTTCCTGGCAGTCCGGCGCGGTCCCGGTCGTCGTGCTCACAAAAAGCGACCTTGCCGAAGACTGCGCCGCCCGGCTCCTCGAAGCCAAGCGCGTTGCGTCCGGCGCGGACGTGTTTGCCGTCAGCGCAAAAACCGGCGCGGGGATGGATGCGGCGGGCGATTATCTCGCGCCGGGCAAAACGATCGTGCTGCTCGGTTCGTCGGGCGTCGGTAAATCCAGTTTCGTCAACGCGCTTGCCGGAGAAGACATCATGGCCGTCAACTCCATTCGCGAGGACGACGACAAGGGGCGGCACACAACGACGCACCGCCAGCTCCTTCTGCTGGACAGCGGCGTCATGGTCATCGACACGCCGGGTATGCGCGAACTCGGCATGTGGGAAGCGGAAGCGGGCCTTGGCGAGACGTTTTCGGACGTTGAGCAGTATCTCGGTCAGTGCCGCTTTTCAGACTGCCGCCACGAAACGGAGCCGGGCTGCGCAATCAAGGCGGCGATCGAATGCGGCGAACTTTCGCAAGAGCGCTGGGAAAGCTATCGGAAGCTGCAGCGCGAATCGAGCCACTCGGCAGATCAGGCGGAGTATCTGAGGCAAAAACGCCAGCGCTTCAAGGAAATTGCCAAAATCAACAAGGCTGGTTTGAAGCATAACTTCTACAAAGGCTGACGTCATCCGGCGACAAGCAAAAGCCGAAGCATCGTTGAGAAACGATGCTTCGGCTTTTTTCGTTCGATTGTCCTGTTCGCGTTTACGCGGCTTCGGCGCCCGTGTCCGCTGGCTGCTTGACCGCCGTGACGCAAAGCTGCGAGCAAAGGTTTTTAATGCGGAATAACCGGCAAAACGAATCCCAGAGCAGGCTCAAAAAGTAAAACGGTAGGAAAAAACCGAAGTAATCGGCTTGGTAATAATTGCATTTCATATCCACTACCGTAAAGCCGTTTTCCTGCAAAAGGCGGCGAAACGCGGTATAGTACGTCTTGTCATAGTATGCGACAAAGCCGTTCGCCCCGGTCAGATGCGGATAAAAATAGAAAAGGATCTTCCGCGCCAGGCGGTTCGACAGCAAGCGGTTGATCAGCGCAAACAGAGCAAATTTACCCGGAAACACGCTCACAAGAATCCCGTTGTCCTTCAGCGCGGCGTATGCGTTTCGCACAAACGCCGTCTGGTCCGACAAATGCTCCAGCACGGAGCTTGACGTGAGCATATCGATTTGTCCGTATGGCAGCGGAATTTTCTTTGTGATGTCGGCCACGATGATCTCGTCCACGGCGCTGTTTTCCTTCAGCCGGACGTCCTCGATATCCACGCCAATGATCCTGAAATCGCCGATTTCAGACTTGCCGGCAGCGTAGCAGCAGTCTCCGCCGCCACCGACGTCGTATACCAGCATGCCCTTTTTAAGCAGGTCGCGCACTGTTTGTTCGTAATACGGATAAAGCCTCCTGTCGGAATAGCCGCACTTCCTCCAAAATGAATCCGCTACACGCTTGTTCCATTGAAAGAATTTTTTAATTCCCATATTTCTCCTCTTAATCCGGTGCTGTTCTTTCGCGCACGCCAGCAGTAATTCAATTTTAAACATCTCCCCGAAAAAAAGCAACCTGAATCAGCAATCCCGCGCAGGCGGCCGCAATCGTTGCAAAAGCGACGGTTGTCCACCCGAATCGGTTGGTGTATGCCGAATGATTATGCTATAATAATTCATATTTGGTATTGTGAGGATTTTGCCGTTGAAAAAATCGCTTTTTCGGCAAATTGTCGAATTCGTCGGGGTTTCCGGCATCGGCTGGATCATCGATTTCTCCGTTTATACGGTGCTGA
>CAYUUB010000102.1:4209-7212 GCA_964447725.1 uncultured Oscillospiraceae bacterium | reverse complement strand
GCGCGGACGGCAACGAGATGACCGACCCGATCACGCCGCAGCTCCGCGCAATCGACGGGCTCAACCCGTTCGACCCCTGTTTTCAGGAGGCGCGCGAGGCGGGGGTCACCACCGCCGTCACCGGCCCGGGCAGCGCAAACGTCATCGGCGGGCAGTTCGCCGCGCTCAAGACATACGGCCGCTCGGTCGAGGAGATGATCCTGAAAGACCCGGTCGCCATGAAGGCCGCGACGGGCGAAAACCCGAAGACCGTCTACGCCGAAAAGAAGGTGTCCCCCACGACGCGCATGGCGATCGCCTCGCTGTTTCGCGAAACGCTGACCGACGCGCAGGAGTATGAAAAGGACCTGCACTCCAAGTCGAAGGATAAAAAGCCCGACCGCGACATCGCCATGGAATCGCTCCTGCCCGTTCTCCACCGCGAGCTGACCATGAAGATCCACGCGCACCGCGCGGACGACATCCTCACCGCGCTGCGGCTCGCCAAAGAATTCAACATCAAAATCACCATCGACCACTGCACGGAAGGGTATCTCATCACGGACGTGCTCAAGGAGCGCCTGAACGAGCAGGACGCGGGCGTCATCATCGGCCCCCTGCTCTCCGAGCGCAGCAAGATCGAGCTGAAAAACCTCAGCTTCAAAGCCCCGCGCATCCTGGACGAAGCGGGCATCCCGTTTGCGATGATGACCGACCACCCGGTCATCCCGATCCAGTTTTTGCCCGTGCAGGCGGGCCTCGCCGTGCGCGAGGGGCTGAGCGAGGAGACCGCGCTGAAGTCGATCACCATCAACGCCGCGAAGATCGTCGGCATTTCCGACCGCGTCGGCTCGCTGGAACCCGGCAAGGACGCGGACGTCGCCGTGTTCGACGCGCACCCCTTCGACTACCGCGCGCACTGCGTTCTGACCGTTATCAACGGCAAAATCGTGCACGACGCGCCGGGAAGGGAGGCGTAATGGACATGCGGCCGACCTATGCTTCCGTTTCCCTGAACAACATCCGCCACAACATCGCGCTCATGCGCGCGCGGCTGAAACCCGAGACGAAATACCTCGCCGTGGTCAAGGCCAACGCATACGGCCACGGCATGGAGGCCGTCGCCAACTGCGCGCTGGACGCGGGCGCGGCGTACCTCGGCGTCGCGTTCGCCGAAGAGGGCGTCCGCCTGCGCGAAAGCGGCATCCTCGCGCCGATTTTACTGCTCGGCGCGACCAACGAGGCGCACATGGACGACGTGATCGCCTACGACCTGATCCCCGCCGTCTTCACGGTCGAAACCCTGCGCCTGCTTCAGGAGCACGCGGAGCGGCAGAACAAGACCTGCCGCATCCACTTCAAGGCGGACACCGGCATGAACCGCATCGGTTTTTCGGAGGAAAGCGAGTTCGTCAGGGCGCTGGAGCTGCTGAAAACCTGCCCGAACGTCGTACTCGACGGGCTGTTTACGCACTTCGCCGTGTCCGAGCTGCCCGACCCCTCGTTCACGCGGCTGCAGGGCGCGCGCTTCCGCCGGTTTATCGAGCTGACGCACGCGCAGGGCCTGTACCCCGTTTTGCACGCGAGCAACAGCGCCGCGGCGCTGCATTTGCCGGACCTGCAGTTCGACATGGTGCGCGGCGGCATCGCCATGTACGGCTGCCACCCGGCCGGGCATCCCGTCGGGGGCGTCGAATTGCGCCCCGCGATGAGCTGGCACACGACCATCACGCACATCAAAACCATCCCCGCCGGCGAAGGCGTGAGCTACGGGCTGAAGTTCGTCACCCCGCGCGACATGCGCGTCGGCACGCTCGCCGTCGGCTACGGCGACGGGTACAAGCGCAGCCTTTCCGGCAACGTGGACGTGCTCGTCCACGGAAAGCGCGCGCGGCAGATCGGCACGATCTGCATGGACCAGATGATGGTCGACCTTTCCGGCGTTCCGGAAGCCTGCGCCGACGACGACGTGGTATTGCTCGGCTCGCAGGGAAGCGAAACCATCGCGGCGGACGAGCTTGCGGAGCGGGCCGGGACCATCAGCTACGAAATTTTATTGAGCATTTCCGAGCGCGTCCCGCGCATCTATTCGAAGTAGTCCGATTAAAAACAAATTTTTGACCGATATGGCGTCCGCTGCCGCGGGCGCTTTTGTTTACAATAAACCTGAAAAAAATTCATAAAAGCGACGGAATGCCGCCTTCACCTGCTGCATTCCTGCCATAAACGCACCGTATCGTTATTCTATTAATAGTATAGGAGGATCCCGTAATGAAATTTGTACGTTTCGTATCCATCCTTTGCGTGGTTTCGCTCGCCGCAGGCGCGCTGGCCGGCTGCACTTCGCAGGCGGCGGAATCGGTGGTGACGGTGTCCACTTCGGGCGACGCCCTTCCCGCTTCCGCCGGCAACGCACAGCCCGCTTCGGACGCGACTTACGTGCAGGTGCAGAGCATCGACGGCACGAGCATAACCGCGCTTGTCGGCACGCTTGGAAACGGCGACGCGGGCATGCCGCAGGGCGACGCGCCTTCCGGCGACGGCGAAGCGCAGGCCGAAGCACCGTCCGGCACGCCTTCGAGCGACAACGGCGGCCAGCAGGCGGAGATGCCTTCCGGCACGCCCGCGAGCGACAACGGCGGCCAGCAGGCCGAAGCACCGTCCGGCACGCCTTCGAGCGACGGCGGCGGACAGCAGGCGGAGATGCCCTCCGGCGGCGGCCGCGGTTTCACCGCAGGCGACGAAACGATCACGTTCACGATCGGCGATTCGACCGCGATCACGCTTGCCGACGGCACGACTGGCACGATCGACGACATCGCAATCGACGACGTCCTTGCGCTGACGCTGGACGACGACAGCGTTGCGCTGAGCGTTATGATCCAGCAGTCGTTCGGCGCGGAGGCGCCCACAAGCACGGAAGCCGCCGGCTAAGGGGTAACAAACAAAGACGCGGGCTGACGCCCGCGTCTTTGTTTGATTTCTAACGAAAACTACGTTCTAAACAAAATGCAAATTCTTTTG
>CAYUUB010000102.1:0-4109 GCA_964447725.1 uncultured Oscillospiraceae bacterium | reverse complement strand
TACTTTTCTTTTAAGAAAAGTACGGTTAAGAAAAGTAAGAGAAAAGTGTCTTTTGCACCGCTTCGATCACGTCCCGCGCCATGAGCATGCGCGTGTTCAAAAGCTCCATCGCCGTGCCTGCGGACGCGCCGAGCAAAAACGCGCCCGCGCCCGCCGCGTCGAAGGCGGAAAGCCCCTGCGCAAGCAGCGCGGTGACGATGCCGGAGAGCACGTCCCCGCTGCCGCCCTTGGCCAGCCCGGAATTGCCGGTCGTGTTCAGCCGCACGCGCGTCCCGTCGGAAACGCACGTCGTCGCGCCCTTGAGCAGCACCACGCAGTTCCATTCGTTCGCATACCGCCGCGCGACCTCGACCGGGTCGGATAAAATCGCGTCCACCGGTTCGCCGGTCAGGCGCGCCATCTCCGCCGGGTGCGGCGTCAGGACCGCGCGTTCGTGCAGCTTTGCCAGCAGTTCCTTTTTGTGCGAAATCTGGTTCAGCGCGTCCGCGTCCAGCACGAGCGGCACGCGCGTTTCCAGCGCGCGCGCAATCAGCGGCGTTATGTCGCCGTCGCCGACGCCGCAGCCGATGCAGGCCGCGTCCTTTTTTTCCAGCAGCGCAATCGCGGCTTCGTTCGCAGCCGCGTCCCAGTCCCCGGCGTCGTTGACCGCCGCCGCCATCGCTTCCGGCAGGAGCGAAAACGCGGGTTTGAGCGCGCCGGGGACCGCGACGCTAAGCAGCCCCGTCCCCGCGCGCAGCGCAGCGCCCGCGCACAGCAGCGCAGCGCCGGTGTAGCGCCCGCTGCCGACGCATAACAGCGCGCGGCCGTTGTTCCCCTTGTGGGAGTCGATCGGCCGCGGCGGGAGCATGTCCGCAACGTCCGCCTTTTCGAGCAGCGCGGTGTCGAAATCCGCGGCGCGTTCGCCGCTCAGCGGGCATACCGTCACGCCCCCGCAGAACCGCCTGCCCGGGAAGAGCAGGTGCCCGCGCTTCAAAAATTCGAACGTGACGGTGGCGTTTGCGCGCACCGCCGTGCCCAGCACCGCGCCGGTGGACGCGTCCACGCCGGACGGGATATCGACCGCGACGACCTGCCTGCCGGAGTCGTTGATTCGCTCCGCCGCGTCAAAAAAAGCGCCCGCCAGCGGACGCGAAAGCCCCGTGCCGAACATTGCGTCCACGACCACGCCGCAGTTTTGCAGCGCCGCGTCCGTCAGCTCCGGCGAAAAAACGATCCCGCTCTCCAGCGCGCGCCGATAGTTCGTCTTCGCGTCGCCCTTCAGCTTATCGGGGCTGCCGAGCAGCACGCCCGCGCATGTTATTCCGCGCGAAACGAGCATCCGCAGCAGCGCGAACCCGTCGCCGCCGTTGTTGCCGGTGGAACAGACGATCAGCGTGCTTTCGCCCGCATAGCGCTCTTTGAGCAGCGCGTCCACGCCGGACGCCGCGCGCTCCATCCACTCCAGACTGTCCGCGCGCCCGTCGGCGAACCGTTCGCCTTCGTAGGCGCGCATTTCGCCCGCCGTTACGACCCGTTTCATGTTTCGTCCCCTTCCCCGTCCTCCGTCAGCGCGGACAGCGCCGCGCGCGCTTCGTCATAACCGTACCCGCGCGCCGTCAGCCGCCGCAGGACCAGTTCGTCCCGCTCGTTCGGCGGCAGCTTTGCGTACTGCCGCGCGTATTTTCCCGCGACCAGCGCCGCGGAGCGCGATTCCTGCGCGTCGTCGACGAGCAGCAGCGCGTTTTCCAGCGCCTCCTGCCCGATTTCGTGCGCGAGGAGCTGCATGCGCAAATGCGCCCGGCTGACCGGCTTGGTGTTCAGCCGCGTGCGGACGAACTCCTCGGCGTACGCTTTGTCGTCGAGCAGGTTCAGTTCCTTGAGCCGTTCGACCGTTTCGTAGATTTCGACTTCGCCGAACTCGCACCGGTCCAGGTGGTGTTCCATTTCGCGCACCGTGCGTGCGCGCGCGCCTAAAAAGCGCAGCGCTTCGTCCATGGGCGTGCGTCCGGTCTGTTTGGCGGATTTCGGTTTCGACATGCTTCGTCTCATGAGCGTATCATACCACATACTTTTCTTGAAAGAAAAGTATGCAAAAGAACTTACATTTTGTTGAGAATGCTTTTCTTATTGAAACAAGGAAAAAATCCCCTTTGGCGGAGTATCCATGCTTTGAACGATCCCAAAGATTTTTAAACTGAAAATTTCTGATGAACATTCTGTAACAATTTTGTCGAACCTTTCCGGCGGCGGTGCATTCGCCATCCGAATCGGCTACAATAGGTAAAGATATTTATAAACAGGCATTGCCTTTGTTACCAAAGGAGGATCTTAACGCATGGATCAGCGTCGGCGCAAGCCGCGGCCCAACAATCGAACGCCCGAACCGCATCAGGATCAAAACCAGGATCAAAGCCAGGATCAGGATCAGGGGCGGGAGGAATATCCGGAGGTCATCCTCGAACCGATCGAGGACATCGGCCTCGGTTCGCAGGGCGAGCCGGAGGACCTCTTCCCCAAAAAGCGGAAAAAGCGGTCCTCGAAACAGCTGCTCGTGCTCGCGTGCTGCCTGTTTTTGCTCGCCGTCATGATCCTATTGTACTACTATATCACCAACCAGCAGCGCATCGCCGCGGAAGCCGCCGCGCAGCTCGCCGCCGAAGAAGCGCTCCGCGTCCAGAAGGAAGAATTCGAGGAGATGGCCAACTCCACCGTCTTTCTCGACGGCATCACGGTCGACGGCGTGGACATCGGCGGCATGACCATGGACCAGGCGAAGCTTGCGCTCGCTTCGGCGGAGCAGACCGTCGCCTCGCTGGAATCGATCCAGCTCGTTTACGACAATACGCTGCACATACTCGACCTGACCGGCGTGACCGCCACCACCGACCTCGACGACGTTTTAAACGAGGCTTACACGCTCGGCAAAACCGGTGACTACGCCTCCATGAAAGCCGTAAAGGAGGACGTCGCGGCCAACGGGCGCGCCTATACGCTGTCCGTCAGCGTTCTCAGCGCGACGGCGCTCACGACCAGCGTGGCCGACCTTGCCGCGCAGATCGACGTCGCCGCGCAGGACGCGTGCATCGAAAGCGTGGATTCGGAAAACCGGACGATCAATTTCAAGGACGGCGTCGTCGGCGTCAGCGTCGAGCAGGACGTGCTGATTCAGCGCATTGCGGACGCGATTTCAAGCGGCACGACCACGCCAATCGACATCCCGGTCGTCGAAACGCAGCCGGCCGTGACCAAAGCCGACCTTGAGGGCAAATACGTCCTGCGCGGGACCGCGACGACGAGCTTTTCCTCGAGCACCAGCTCGCGCAAATACAACGTCCGCAAGGGCTGCGGGCTGATCAACGGCACGATCCTCGCGCCCGGCGAGGTCTTTTCCGCCAACGAAACGCTCGGCGAACGCAACAAGGCCAACGGCTGGAAGGTCGCGCACGCCTACGTGCAGGGCACCGTCGAGGACCAGTACGGCGGCGGCGTATGCCAGCTTTCGAGCACGCTCTATAACGCGATCGTCAAGGCCGACCTCGAGGTCGTTTACCGCCAGAATCACTCCATGCCGGTGAGCTATATCGACATGGGACTGGACGCGACGATCAATTCCACCGGCAACATCATCGACTTCAAGTTCAGCAATAACACCACGGGCGACATCGTCGTCTTCGGCTACACGACCGACAGTTGCAAGCTCACATTTGAAATCTGGGGCCTGCCGTTCGACACGGACGAGTACGACGAAATCAAGCTCACGAGCACCCGCGTCTCCACAACTTCGCCCAGCGGCACCCCGGAGGAAATCGAGGTGCCCGTCGGCACGGAGAAGGACGACGGCACGCTCATGGTCGCAGGCGAAACCTATACCGTGGTCGCGGCGCGCACCGGCTACGTCTACCAGTCCTACAAAAATTACTATAAGGACGGCGAGTTCGTGAGCAAGGAGAAGCTCGCGCGCTCCACCTACAAGATGTACGAGGGCGAAATCTGGTACTGCCTGCCGGACGAAACCCCGACGCCGACGCCCGAGGAGACCGCAACGCCGACCCCGACGACCACGACCGTCACCCCGACGCCGACAACGACGGTCGTCACCCCGTCGCCAACGCCGACGGTAACGCCGTCTC
>CAYUUB010000101.1:0-7260 GCA_964447725.1 uncultured Oscillospiraceae bacterium | reverse complement strand
CGCGCAAGGTACAGCGCGTCCGAAATCGCCGTGTCGCCGCCGCCGATGACCGCGACCGGCTGATCTTTGAAAAAAGCGCCGTCGCAGGTTGCGCAGTAGCTGACACCGGCTCCGGTGAGTTCTTCCTCGCGCGCGAGGCCGAGCGTGCGTGCGGTCGCGCCCATACAGAGAATAACCGCTTTTGCGGTGTCTTCGCGATCCGGAAGGACGATTTTTTTCGGCTGGCCGTCCAGTACAAGCGCGGTTGCGCCGGCGTATTCGATCTTCAGTCCGAATTTTTCCGCCTGCTTTTGAATGCGGCCGCCGACGGCATACCCTTCCAGGCCGTCGGGAAAGGCGGGGAAATTTTCAACCAGCGGGGTCTTTGCGATCTGTCCGCCGGGAAACAATTCTTCATACAGGGTTACGTCCGCACCGCCGCGCGCAGCATACAGTCCGGCCGTCAGGCCGGCGGGGCCGCCGCCGATGATTGCTATATCCGACATTTCGATAACCTCCGCGACATCTAAAAGTACCTATAAGTATACCGAAAACTCCGAAGAATTGCAATGAACGCACGTCACAGACAGGCCGCTATAAAAGCGAAACTGACCGGAAACGGGCGCATCCATGCTGCGAATGCGCCTGCTTTGCGTGTCCATATCCGATGGCCTTAACGCGCCGACTTCTGCATAAGAGCCGCGCTGCGACGGGACGCGCGCCGCTCGAAGAACAGGTTGAGCGTGAGGCCGACGGCGACAAACAGCCCGCCGATCAGGTTTTGCGGCGAAAAAGCCCCGTCGAGCAGCGTATCGAGCGCAACGCCGGTAAACACCTGGCCGACGAACATCAAAAGCGTGATGTACAGCGCCGGTATCTTCACCACGACGACGTTGCTCAGCCACACGGTAACGACGCCGATTGCGCCGCCGAGGTAGATCCACCAGTTCGGCGAGAGCGAGAAACCGGCCAGCGCAGGTTCTCCCCGCGCCAGCAGCAAAAATACCGGGATTGCCGTGGCAAGGCCGAGCACATAGTTGAAAAACGTGCTGACATATACGCTGGTATTGCCGGCAAGCCTTGCGTTGAACGAACGGGATACGACAAGGTTGACGCCCGACGCAAAAACCGCAAGCACCGGCAGAAGCTGAAACGAACCGATCATCATGCAGCCGATTCCGCAGACGACGAGCAGCAGCCCCGGCAACTGATGGGCGCGGAAACGATGCACGCGCATTTTGAACAGCCCGAACTGATCGACCAGCAGGCCCATCACGCTCTGCCCGAACAGGCTGATGGCAAGGATGGCGGACACGCTGATTTTACCGAAGGCGTAGTTCGTGCAGGCCGTCGTGGCAACGCCGAGGACGCCGCCGATATAGAGATACCACGGATGCCGGGCCGCAAACGGCTTTTCGCGCCGGAACAGAATGATTGCACTGATGAGCAGAAGGCCGACGATATGGATTACGACGGTCGCGGAATACACGCCGTACAGCGTGGTCAGCCCGCCATTGACGGTGATCATCACCGCGACGAGGATGCCGATCAGCAATGAGAGCAGATAATACATTCGTTTCTCTCCACAAACGCCCGCAGGCGATTTTTTCGCGCGGGCAGGCTAGCCGTAAGCGCGCGGCATACGCAGAGTATATCGCTTATGCTTGACAAGCGATATGCCAAATGTCACACTGAAAACGGATCAAAACGGAGGTGGACACGATGCAAAAGCTGAAACTTCCGCAGGACTGTGCGGCGCGTCTGTCGGAATACGATCTCGGCGACTTGGATTTGTCGGGCGCGGTGCTGCTGAAATTCGATCGCGGCGAATGGCTGCTCAACGAAGGACACCCGATCGACTATCTTTATTTTTTGCTTTCCGGCAAGGCCTCGGTCTCCACGAGCGTGGAAAACGGCCGATGCCTGCTTTTGTGCTACTATATTTCGGAAGGCATCATCGGCGATATCGAACTGATAACCGGGCGGCGGGATGCAATTTCCTCCATGCAGGCGATTACGCCGCTGACCTGCATCGGCCTGCCGCTGGAACGCTATGCGCCGGTGCTGCTTACGAATCTCCCGTTTGTTTTGCGCGCCGCCGCGGGCATCGCCGAGAAGCTCAACGACAGTGTCAAAAACTGTACGGCGACCATCCTTCAGCCGTTTGAACAGCGCCTCTGCATCTATATCCTGCAATCCGCACACAACGGGTATTTTCACGAAACGCTGACCAACGTGGCGGACCAGCTTGGCTCAAGCTATCGCCATCTGCTGCGCTGCCTTCAGCGGCTTTGCGAGGACGGGCTGCTGGAAAAACGGAAGAGCGGGTATTACCTTCTGGACAGGGAAGCGCTGGAGGCGCGCGCCGCGGACCGGCCGCAAAACGGCGTCCTGTAAAAAAGGTACCGGCTAATAGGACTTCAGCAGCGCGCCAATGGTATTTTTCAGATACCGGTCCTTCAGATAAACGAAATTCTGCGACAAAACATATTCGTTTCCGTCGTTCCAGCGAACCGTTTCCGTTGGGTCGTTTGGGTCTGCGCGTCCCGTCAGCGTCGTCACGCGGTTATGGATGCGGTTTGCCAAAAGGATCATGTACCGGTCTTGCTCGGGGTCGACGGAAAAATGGTTGCCGGTAAAACCGTTGAGCGCAATGGTGCGATCGCCGAAGCAAGCGGGCACCTCGCTGAACGTCTGCACCGGATGCTTGGAATAGCAAAGGTACCCCATGTGCTGCGAGTATCCGCCGTCCGGCAGCTTTTTTCCCGTGCGGTTCACGCCGATTGCAAGCAGCGTTTTCCGGCCGAGCAGCGCGCCGCCCAGCAACCCGCGCGCGAGCGAGGTCATGTCCGAAAGCGTGGAAAACAGGCCCGCGTGCCCGCAGGGCGCGGATCGGTTCGTGTTCAGCAGCCGGGCTTTGGGGTCGTGTACCGTGCCCGCGGGACAATCGGTATCGACGCAGAAATTTCCGCCGGAAACCGTCCGTTCGTAGTTGTAGCAAACCGTCCGGGTTAGCATCGCCTCCGGGACGGCGGCGAACGTGTGCCGCATACCGAGCGGAGCCAGGATGTTTTCGTTCAGAAAGTCGAAATAGGCCTGATCCGCGGCGGACTCAACGACATATTTGAGCACCATCGCGCCCATGTCGGTATAAAACCGTCGTTTGGGCGCGGGCGCGGGCCGAATCTGAAACAACAGGCGTTCGGCCTCTTCGGCGGACGGCGCCGCGTCGATGCGCGTACTCGTCTGCAATGCGCTGCGAAACGACAGCAGCCCCTCGATCGTTACGTCCGGGATGTGGACGAAGCGCCGGTCGATTTGACCGACGACCGTATCGAGCGCGAGCTTTCCGCGTTCGACGAGCTGCAAAACGGCAATGCATGTAAACAGCTTCGTGACCGAAGCGAGGTCGAAAAGGGCATCCTCGTCCATCGGCGCGACGTCAGGGACGAACGCGCCGTGATCGAGCCGCACTTCGCGTATGTTGCCGTAACAGAAACGATCGCCACCGGAGAGACTGCCATAGGCTCCTGCAATGCCGGTGATGACGGACCGTTCGTCTACGAGGTATTTGATCCCGGCGTCGAGCTGTTCACGCAGCGGAATCGTCATGCGTCGTCTCCGCTTGCTTCGGCCTGCGCGAAAAAAGCTTTGTTTTTCTTTGCCCAGTTTTTTCGGAAAGAAGGTTTTGTGGCAACGTCCGGCAGCGTTTTCGGGTCGTATTTTTGATAAAACGCGGCCTCTTCGCGCATGGCGCGTCCAAGCAGCTCGTCCATGGCCGCAGCGTCGTTTGAAACGTCCTTTGCCCAGCCAGCTTCCAACGCGTCGCGTTCTTCGTAAAACGACTGCGGAATCCGTTTCCCGAGAAGCGCCCTGCGGTATGCTTCCGCCGCGCGCCAGTATTCGACGGCCGCCGCATCGCCCGGAACCGAGACCGGGAGCCGCGCCGGATTACCGAATCGATACGGCTTCATGAGCGAAACGCAGGGCAGCGACGTGCCGGTGACGAATACCGTCGGGGCGTCGCCGCCGAGACGGACGATCATGCTGGCGGTCGTCTGGTCGCCGACCGCGCCGCCGTAGTGCATGCAGCAGCTTGAAACCGAACCCCGGACAAACGGGTCGGCGACGCCCGCCGCGTGCGTGCGGAGCGCCTGCGCCATGTCCCGCGCGGTTGCGATCCGCTCCAGCGCGCAGGAAGACTGGCCCTGCCGCGCTTTTGCGCCGGAAAAGAAGGTAAACAGAGGGTCGGTATGCTTCCGGCGGAAATCGCAGACGTCTCCGCCGTAGCGCTCGCCGTCGCTTCCGATGGCCAGGCGGTTGCTGATGGACGCTTTTTGATAGGATTTGACGACCCAATGCTTGCCGCAGGTTTCCAGCACGAATAATTTACCGACGTCCATGATCAGAAACGAATTATCATAGTAAAACGAGTGGTCGTAGCCGCAGTTGCCGCCCTGACCGTAGGTTTCGAGCAGTTCGATTACGACGTCGACGGCGGACTGCGCGCTGTCCGAGCGCTCCAGCGCCAGGCGCAGCAGGTCCATTCCGGTGAGCGCCGGCTTTCCATATGCGCCTTTCGTAAAGACCGCCTCGTTGCCGATGGCCACGCCCGCGTCGTTGACGCCGATTTCCGCGCCCCAGAGCCATACCGGCCGCGAGAGCAGCACGCCGTGCGTTTGCTTCACCTGCGGAATCGTGATGTACGTTGCGGTCAGCTCGCGTTCTTCGCATACGCGGGCCGGACGGTATTCCAATACCTGCGGTTCGTTCGGGCTGCGGTCGCTGTTTTTTCCGAACAGGGCGCGCCCCTCGAATAAGACGCCGAGCGTGTCGCACATAACGGTTTTCCTCCATACAAGAATTCTTTTTACAGTATAGCATAACGCGAATACGCACGGAGACGGAATTCCCCGGTTTCCGTGCGTTATTCCATCCGTCCGGCTGTTGTGGGCGGCGCGCCGAATATGGTACAATACCCTGCGACAGGATGGAGGCGGCTTATGGACCTGAACCTGAACATGGACCCGATTGTAATCCGGAATTTCCTGATCTGGATCGCGCTTGCGCTTGGCAGCACGATTTTTCTGGGAGCGGTTCCGAGCTGGATGCGCTGCGGCGCAAAGCGGGCGGACCCTTCCGCGGCGGCGGCATTGTTTTCGCTTGTGCTGTCGGGTTCCTGTATCGCGCTTGTGATCACGGCGGACACGGGAATGCAGCTGCTTTCGCTCACGCGGATGCAGTATGTGTACCTTGCGGTCTGCGGTCTGCTTTCGGCGCTGACCTGGCTGAGCCTGTTTACCGCGCTGACCGGCGGACGTGTGATCAGGGTCATCCCCGTTTACCTGCTTTGGTATCTGCTGACGCTTGTCGCGTCGCACTTTTTGTTCGGTGCGCCGATGGGGCTTTGGAAAATCTGCTGTATGATCGGCGTCCTGCTCGGTATCGTGTTTATCGAGAGCGGAACGAAAAACATCGGCGGCCAGCTGTGGTTCATCTACACGATAATCGCCGCGCTCGCGACGGTCGGCATCCAGGTGATCAATCGCGCATTTCTGGGCGACGTGCTGGACGACACGCTCTTTCACACGGGCCGTGCCGTATTCGCCTGCGTGATCTTATGGTTGTTCGTTTTTATCCGCGGCAAGCAGAAAACGCTGGGCGACCTCAGTACGCGCGGCTGGATCGGCGTTTCGTTCGCCGCGCTGTCGCTCACGGCTGCGTACGCCTGCGATTATTATGCGGCGCTGCGCGGGGAGATCAGCGATCTTGCGCCGATTTCCATTCTCTCTTTTGCGTTCGTCATGCTGTTTGCACGCATGTTTCAAAAAGAAAAACAATCGGGATCGATCGTGTTCGGCTCGCTCTTGGTGCTGCTGGGCTTGTTCGGGATCCTGATGGGCTTATAGGAGTAATTTATGGTAAAACTTTGTGTATTTGATCTCGACGGAACGCTGGCGTATACGCTTTCCGACATATCGGCCAGTTTGAACTATGCTTTGGAGCAATTCGGTTTTCCCGCGTTGAGCGAAGCCGATGTCTCCGCAATCGTCGGGCACAGTACGAAATATATGTGCGAACATGCCGTTCCGCCGGAGCACGCCGACCAGGCGGATGCGGTATTGGACGCCTATGAAAAGCACTATGGTTCACATTATATGGATCATTCGTACCCGTACGACGGCATGGTGGACGCGGTGCTCGCCATCAAGCGCGCGGGCGTTCGCGTCGCTGTGGTTTCCAACAAGCCGCATGCGGACACCGTGAAGGTCGTCGGCGCGCTGTATCCGAAGGACACCTTCTCGCTGGTGCTCGGGCGAATGAACAAGTTTCCGATCAAACCCGCGCCGGACGCGTTGAATTTCGCTATGGATTTCTTTGACGTGAAGCCGGAGGAGGCGGTATATGTCGGCGATTCGGATGTGGACGTCGTGTTCGCGCGCAATGCGAACATGCGCTGCGTTGCGGTCAACTGGGGATACAGGACGGTAGAGGAACTGCTTGCCGCCGGAGCGGGCTGCATGACCGGCGATCCCAAAGAGCTCGTGGACCTGGTGCTCAACGGACCGAACGGGGAGAAGACGTGCTGATCAACGTATACGATTTCGACAACACGATCTATCGCGGTGATTCGTCTTTCGACTTCTATTGCCATTGCCGCGCGCGTTATCCGCGCGTCAAACGGGACGTGTTCGGCGTGCTGCCGCTCGCGCTCGACTTTTTGCTGCACAAGCGCGACAAGACGCGTACAAAGGAACGCTTCTATCGTTATCTTTCCTTTGTTCCGGATGTCGAATCGGAAGTGCTGCGGTTCTGGGAAACGCACGAACAGAACGTCAAATCATGGTATCTGAAGCAGAAACGCGCGGACGACCTGATCATATCCGCGTCGCCGGTATTTTTGCTTACGCCGGTCTGCGAACGCCTCGGCGTACGGCTGATTGCGTCCAGAGTCGAAGCGCAGACCGGGATTTACGACGGCCTGAACTGTCACGACGAGGAGAAGGTTCGCCGCATGCGGGAACGATATCCCGACGTGGAGATCGACCGGTTTTATTCGGACAGTCTTGCGGATGCGCCGCTTGCGAAGCTCGCGCACGAAGCGTTTTTGGTCAAGGGCGACGCGATTTCACCGTTTCCGCTATAAAAAATGGATAAAACGAACAACGCCACGCAATTTTGCGTGGCGTCAGCCTGTCAAATAGGTTTTTGGGATTATTAAGGGCCGCAACCCTTAACCCGTATATTCCGGCTGCGGCGGTTCAACCGCCGCAACGGATC
>CAYUUB010000100.1:0-7291 GCA_964447725.1 uncultured Oscillospiraceae bacterium | reverse complement strand
AGGTTGCAATGGAATCCACAACGTCCATGCCTTCGACGACCATGCCGAACGCGGCGTAATCCTTGTCGAGGTACTTCGCGTCCGCATGCAGGATGAAAAACTGGCTGCCCGCGGTATCGTAAGCGCTCGCCGGGTCGTAGGGATTGCCCTGACGGGCCATGCTGACGACGCCCCGTTCGTGCGAAAGCGAATTATGGAAATGATTGTTGGAAAACTCGCCTTTGATGCGGTAACCAGGGCCGCCGGTGCCGGTTCCGGTCGGGTCGCCGCCCTGAATGACGAAGTTTTTTACGACGCGGTGGAAAACGGTCCCGTCATAAAACCCGCTCTTTGCAAGGGCGACGAAGTTCTTTACGGTGTTCGGCGCGATGTCGTTGTACAATTCCATTTTGATGATTCCGCCGGTTTGCATCTCGATTGTCGCTACGGGTACTTTGGTTACCAAGTTGCTGTCCTCCTGATTTCAATTCTATCCTGCGGTGCGGCGTATGCCGCCTGGCCGAAAACGGGCGTTGGTGCGGCGCGGTCCGGTTTGCCCGGCAGTACTTATTCTCATGCAAAACAGTCTGAAAGTCAATGAACGAATTCTTATTTTTGTATGAACGTTTTCACGGAAAAAATCAGCTTGCGGACGTGTCGCGCGCGGATTACAGCATATAGCCGTAATCCTTGCGCGATCGGTTGAAAAATACGCAATTCAGGATGCGGTATGGTACAATAACAGTAATCGGTTTCCCTGTAACAATTCAAAATGAGACTTGGAGGAAGAGAAATGGCATATTCGGCAAATGCGGAGCGCTACGGCGGCATGACATATCGTCGCTGCGGGAACAGCGGACTGAAACTCCCGCTGCTTTCCCTGGGACTCTGGCATAACTTCGGCACCAACGACGATTATGAAAACATGAAGCGGATGTGCTTTACCGCGTTTGACCGCGGCGTTACGCATTTTGACCTGGCGAACAACTACGGCCCGCTCCCCGGAAGCGCGGAGACCAATTTCGGCCGCATTGTGAAGCAGGAGCTGGCGGCATATCGCGACGAACTCATAATCAGCACAAAGGCGGGCTATTATATGTGGCCGGGCCCGTACGGCGACCACGGAAGCCGGAAGTATATGCTTTCCAGCCTCGACCAAAGCCTGAAGCGGCTTGGCCTGCCGTATGTGGACATCTTTTACCATCACCGCATGGACCCGGAAACGCCGCTGGAAGAGAGTATGCTTGCGCTGGACGCCGCCGTGAAAAGCGGCCGGGCGCTCTACGCGGGCATTTCGAACTATGACGCAAAGACCGCCCGTCGCGCCGCCGGGATTCTGACGGAGTTGCGCTGCCCGTTCGTGCTGGATCAGGTGCGGTACTCGATTTTTGACCGTCATATCGAACCGGACGCGCTCGATCGAACCGCAAAGGAAACGGGATTCGGACTGATCGCTTTCAGCCCGCTTGCGCAGGGGCTGCTGACCGACCGTTATCTCAACGGAATCCCCGCCGACAGCCGGATAGGGAAGGGAGGGCCGTTTTTAAAGCGCGAGCACCTGACGGACGATAAACTAAAGCAGATCCGGGCCCTGAACGACCTTGCCGCGCAGCGGGGTCAGACGCTGTCCCAGATGGCGCTGAGCTGGGTGCTTGCAAACGACGCGGTGACGAGCGTGCTGGTCGGCGCATCCTCTCCGAAGCAGATCGAACAGAATCTGGGCGTTCTCGACGCGCCTGCGTTTACCGGCGGGGACTTGCGGCGGATCGAGGAAATCACCCGTGCAAACGGGTAAGCACCCGCCGCGCTGAGCGACGGAGGCGAACTGGAATGGCGGACCCGCGTTCGAGACTGCTGCAGATCAGGGCGTATTTGCTTGAGAATACGGACGGGCAGCACCCCGTTTCCGTTCAGAAACTGGTTGCATATTTGGAATGCAGCGGCATTACGGCCGATCGCCGGACGGTCTATGCGGATATTGCGCTGCTGCGCGGAAGCGGAATGAGAATTGCGCAGCGACGCGGCCGAAGCGGCGGTTATTATGTGGAAATGCGCGAATTCGACGTAAGCGAACTTCAGTTTCTGATCGACGCGGTGCAGTCGAGCCGGGTCCTGACGCGGCAAAGATGCGATTCTCTTACGGCCAAGCTACGCGGGCTGGCCAGCCGGCATGCGCCGATCAAGCTGCAAAACATGCATTTGAGAAGCCAAATAAAGGCAGCCGACGACAGCGCTTTTCAAAATGCGTGGATCATCCACGAAGCGCTGAACGCAAACAGGAAACTGTCGTTTCTTTATTGCCAGTATTCCAGCGGCAAATTATTGCGACCGCGCCGCGGGGGGCAGGTCTACGTGGTATCGCCGTGCCTGCTGGTCTATTCGGACGCGACGTATTACCTGATTGCCGACCATCCGTATCACGACGGGCTGGCGCATTACCGGGTGGATAAGATGATGGACGTACGCGTGCTGGGCGATCCCGCGCCGCCGATGGACCCGTCGTTTGACACGGCCCAGTATGAGAGGTCAATTTTTTCCATGTTCCCCGGAGAACAGCGCTGGGTGCGGCTGGCGTTTGACAAAACGCTGCTTGGCGCGATGATCGATCGCTTTGGCACGGAAGCCCCAGTGAGCGAGATAGACGAATGCACGTATGCGATTTCGGCACCGGTCCGCATCACGCCGCCTTTTTTCGGGTGGGTGTTCCAGTTTTGCGGGAAGGTCCGGGTCCTTTCGCCGGACGATGTCCGCGAGCAGATGGCGCTGATGATCGAGCTGGTAAGAACGGCCGCCCGCGGTGACGCATAAAATGCGCAAATTTATGAAGAAGACGAGGAAAAGCCATTGTTCCATATCGTACTGGTCGAACCGGAGATTCCACAGAACACGGGAAATATCGCGCGGACCTGCGCGGTGACGGGGGCGACCTTGCATCTTGTGCGGCCGTTGGGATTTTCCGTTGACGACAAGCAGCTCAAAAGGGCCGGGCTGGACTACTGGAATCAGCTGGACGTCCGCTATTACGACAGCTTTGAAGAGGTCGAACAAACCTATCCCGACGCACGATTCTTTCTGCTTTCGACCCATGCGTCGAAAAACTATGCCGATGCGGACTATCGCGACGGCGATTTTCTGGTTTTCGGGAAGGAAACCGCCGGCCTCGGGGAACGGCTGCTTTCGCGAAGGAGCGAGGATACGTTCCGGATACCGATGCGCAACGGCCTGCGCTCGCTCAACCTCAGCAACGCGGTCGCGTTGGTAATTTATGAAGCGTTACGTCAAAATGACTTTCCGGGGCTTCAAACCTGAGGGTGCTCTATATCTTGTATGCGAAGCGAATCCGCCGACATATCGGCGAAAAAAGAGTGCCGTGATTTGCGCGAACGACTGAAAAAAGCCTGTGTTTACGGAAAATAGGGCTTGCATCGCTCAAGATGCCATGGTAATATAGTTCTGTTCGATTTTTAGCAAGGAGGTGGACTACTCGCATGGGAAAATATTGTGAAGTCTGCAAAAAGGGTGTCATGTCCGGCAATCTGGTCAGCCACTCCCACCGCAAGACCAAGCGCGGCTGGGCGCCGAACATCCAAAGCGTGCATGTCGTCGTTGACGGGAAACCGACCAAGATGAATGTTTGCACGCGGTGCCTCCGTTCCGGCAAGGTTACCCGCAGCAAGTAATTTGCAGCAGAATAGATTCTAGAAAACGCCGTGCAGCGATGCACGGCGTTTCACTCTATCCGGAAAAAGTGAGCAGGCCGGCCGCGAAAGCGACCGGCCTGCTGTGCATTTTTTATCGAATTCCGATAGGCCTATTTGCCGATATCGCGGTAGACGTCCTCATAGTACGTCGTGATCGACGTATCGTTTTCCCAGCTTTCAAGCATTTCGCTCCAATAGTCGTCCGCATTGTCCTCCGTAACGACCGCCTGGATCGCATCGTAAACGTCGCTCAGCGCCGTTGCGCCGGACGGTTCGTCGCCGACCAGCTGCAGGATGTAAAATACGTCGTCGATCTGGATGATGCCAGAGTATTGACCGTCCTTCAGCAGGCCGACCGCGGCCACGAGCTGCGAGTCCCAGGTGCCGTCGTCGCCGTCGGCAAGCATCAGCAGGCCGGTTTCGACGAACGAGGGATAGCTGATATACATATCGTCCTCGCCATACTGGGTCAAAACGTCCGTGAAAGCGGTGCCGGACTCAAGCGCGGCGTAGGCTTCCTCGGCCTTGGCGCGCGCATCCTTGATATACTCTTCATACAGCGCGTCGGCTTCGGCCTTTTTCTGCACGTACTCGCTCGCAAGCGCTTCGCCGCCGTCGATTTCCGAGATGGCGATGTCCAGCTGGGTGCTCGCGGGGTCCGCTCCGGCTTCGGTATATTTTTCGGCCAGCGCTTCCAGCGCGGCTTCGCCGTACTCTGCGGCGAGCGTTTCCAGATCGGACTGGAGCGTCGTGTAATCGTCCGAAATTTCATCCGCGGGTGAAATGGAGATCGAGCGTACGCGCACGTAACCTTCCGGCGCGTACAGTACCGGCGAGGAACCGTCCATCTGATACGCTTCCGCATCGGTGAGGTAGTTCGCGGGCGTTGCGGTATAGTCCTCTTCCTGCGACGCGAGGTTCTCGGCGTAGTAATCCTGAATCTCGTCGTCGGTGGCGGTAATGTCCTTCGTGACGTATTCCTCCAGCGCGGCTTTCAGAGCTTCGTTCGTATACTCTTCGAGCAGGTACGCGCGGAAGCCTTCGACGTCCATGTCCATCTCGGCGGCGTCAAGCTGCTCCTGGAAAATTTCCAGCGTACGGGATTCAACGTCGTCCGCGCCTTCATCCTCCGCTTCGGCCTGGAAGGAATCCATGTAATACTGCATTTCCTCCTCGGCCAGGGCTTCGGCCGCCGCAAGTTCGTCGTCGGTTAAAACGATGCCCAGCAAATTCGCTTCATAGAGCTGGATCTTGTCGGACACCAGCGACGCAATGATGCTGTCCTGCAGGGATTCGATATCCGCGTCATCGGTCGGCGTTCCCATTCCATAATAGGAATACATCTGAACCATATAATCGTACTGGTCTGCGATTTCACCTTTCGTAATGGTGTAATCGTCGCCGACTTTCACCGCGATCTGATCACGGTCGTCATCCGTATCCGCGGCGGCGCTCGCGTCCGAACTGGTCGCCGTCGCGGACTCGTCGTCCTTGAGCGAGCAGCCCATAACGGACAGCATCAGCACGGCGGCCAGCAATACGGCAAGCGCATGCTTCCAATTGAACTTCATCATGTTACGATTTCTCCCTTTTGTATATTCCGCGCTCTGCGCGTATAAAACGAGTAAAAGCCACTTGTCATTATATGCCTGCATCGGCGTCAACGCAACGGACAATTGTGTAAAGGAATTGTGGCAGCTTTTCCGTAATTGCCGCAGCGTCGGCGTTTTTCCGCCGTATTTCGATTGCGGGCGGACTGCTGGCGATCAGTTTTGTTCCTTCGGTGCCGGACACCGCCGCAATCAGCCTGCCGCCGTCAATGCGCGCCTGCTCGGCGTACTTGAGGTTTGCGCTGCCGTCGCGGACCGTAACGCTCTCGATGAACGCGCGCCCGGCATACGCCTTGACCAGCGCGATGCGCATAAGGTTGACGACGCTCTCCGGCGGCTCGCCGTAGCGGTCGATAAACTCCTCCGTAACGTCCATCAGCGTTTCCGCGCTGTCGATATCCGCAATGCGGCGGTAAGCCTTCAGCCGCATCAGTTCGCTCGGCACATAGTCGTGCGGGATGTGCGCGTCGATAGGGATATCCACGTTGGTTTCGATCAATGTTTCCAGCGGCCGGCCCTGCTGTTCGTCCACCGCGCGGCGGACGAGCTTGACGTAGTATTCGTAGCCGACGTCGGAGATATGCCCGTGCTGCTCCGCGCCGAGCAGCGAACCGGCGCCGCGAATTTCCAGGTCGCGCATGGCGAGCTGGAAGCCAGCGCCAAACTGCGTGAACTCGCGGATCGCCATCAGCCGTTTCGCCGCTTTTTCGTTCATGGTCCGCCCGGACTGCACGGTGAAGTACGCATACCCGATCCGGCTGGAGCGCCCGACCCGCCCGCGCAACTGATACAACTGCGCAAGCCCCATCCTGTCGGCTTCGATCACGACAAGCGTGTTGACGTTCGGAATGTCCAGCCCGCTTTCGATAATGGTCGAGCAAAGAAGGATATCCGAACGGTGCTCCATAAACTCCAGCATTGCGGATTCGAGCTGCATTTCGTTCATCTGCCCGTGCGCAATGGTCAGGCGCGCTTCCGGCAGGAGCGTCTCGATCCGCCGCGCCATGGTCTCCATGCTGCGTACGCGGTTGTAGACGACGAACGCCTGACCTTTTCGGGCGAGCTCGCGGCTGATTACGTCCTTGAGCAGAGCGTCTGTATACTCCAGAACATACGTCTGGACCGGATAGCGGGCTTCCGGCGGCGTTTCGATCACGCTGATGTCGCGGATGCCCGTCATGGACATGTTCAGCGTGCGCGGGATCGGCGTAGCTGTCAGCGTCAGCACGTCGACCGTTTTTTTGATCGCCTTGATCTGCTCCTTGTGGTTGACGCCGAAGCGGTGCTCCTCGTCAATGATCAAAAGGCCGAGCGACTTGAATTTCACGTCCTTTGCCAGCAGCGCGTGCGTGCCGACGACAACGTCGACGGCCCCCTCCGCGAGCGCGCGCTTGATCTGCGTGCGTTCTTTTGCGGACTGAAAGCGGGAAAGGCACGCCGCCCTGACCGGAAAGTCCGAAAAGCGGGAGCGCATAGTGTTGTAGTGCTGCTGCGCGAGGATCGTCGTCGGCACGAGGATCGCCGCCTGCTTTCCGTCCTGAATGCACTTGAAGACGGCGCGCAGCGCAACTTCGGTTTTGCCGTAACCGACGTCGCCGCATAAAAGCCGGTCCATGGGGCGCACCTGCTCCATGTCCGCCTTGATCTCCCGCAGGCTCTGTTTCTGGTCCGGCGTCAGTTCGTAGGGGAAGCGTTCCTCAAACGTCCGCTGCCAGGCGGTGTCCTTTGAAAAAGCGAAGCCCTTTGCGTTTGCCCGCTCGGCGTACAGCGCCGCAAGGTCGACCGCGAGTTTTTTCGCCGCGCTCTTTGCGCGGTTGACCCGGTTCGTCCAGTCCGCGCCACCGAGCTTGCTGAGCGAAGGGACGACGTCTTCGTCCCCTCCGCCGACATATTTTTGCACGCGGTCGAGCTGGTCGGTCGGGATGTACAGCCGGTCGCCGCCGCGGTATTCGATGAGCAGGTAATCGCGCGTGTTGCCCTGCACGGTGAGGGCTTCCACCT
>CAYUUB010000099.1:0-7319 GCA_964447725.1 uncultured Oscillospiraceae bacterium | reverse complement strand
ACTGGCTCGGAGAAATCGTGCTCTCCCAAAATCCGCAGTCGTATTCCAGTTCCTCGCCCGTTTCGTCATTCGTTCCTCTGGGACCACAGACAGAAAACAGATTATCGACCCCTTCGCCTGCCGTTTCGCCGTCGAGCAGAAACCGAAATGCCAGATTGCCGTATGCGCGTTCCGCGCCCGTCCAGGTTTCAGGAAGCACGACGTGCAGCATGAGTTTTGTATCCGTCGGCGTAAAGGTAATCTCTTTCACCGTCACCGACGCGCCGGTAAAATCCAGCTCGTGCGTATAGTAGTAAGTCTCACAGTCGTTAGAAGTTCTCTCCGCGGTGGCCTGCCATTCCATCATGGTAACCGGGTGCACGCCGCCAAGCTGAACGCTTGTGCCGACCATCGCCTGCGTAGTCTGCGTTTGGTATGCTTCCGCGTCGATGGTAATCGTTCCGAGGTCCGCATCAAGCAACGACACGGGGGCCTCTTCCACAATATTGTCATAGAACATACGCAGCGTCAGCTCGCCTTCGACCGTACCGGAAAGCGGCTGCATGTCCGTATACGCCGGTTCGAGTTCAATGGAAAACCGCACGTCGTGATCGAACAGGTATTCGTCCCAAAGTTCGTCCGCCCGGGCGTTGGTCGTGACAAGCTCGCCGTTTTCAAAGACATTCTCAGGGCCTACATCCACAAGAGAGCGGACAATCTCATTCATCTCATCTGTAAAGCTAAGACAGAGCTCGCCATAGAACACCCCGCCGTCCGCAGTTTTCAGCGTAACGACATTTTCGCAGGCAAAATAGTAGTAGTCCCAGTCGGAATCTCCACCCAGCGAACCGTCGTTTTCCGCAATACGGAAGGTGTCGCCGCCCGTCCATGCTTCCGCGAACGGACGCGCCGTTGCGCCCGGCATCGTGCCCGTGACGAAGACCGAACTGCCGTCGTAGGCGATTTCGTCCAAGGTCATGCCGAATTCGGCCGCATATTCCTCGAATCCGTCGCCAACCTCGGTGACGACGACGTCGTTCTCCCCGGCGCTGGTGATGATCGCCTCGATGGACGGTTCCTCTTCGCGTTCTTCGCGCTCTTTTTGAAAATATTCCCTCGCGTCGAACCACTCGTCCAGCCATTCCTCGACAGCCGCCCGTGCGCTCGGGATTGCCATCACGGTGATTGCAAGCGCGGCCACAATGCACGCCGCCGTGGTCAAAACCCGCCTTGCGATATGATTCTTTTTTCGTTTAGCAGCAATATGCCTGGCTCGCGTATCGTCGACCATATATTGCATAACAGCCTCCTTGAACAATTCATGTTCCGTCATTGCTCGTTGGCTCCTTTCCATTCCGCTCGGATTCGTTCTCGGGTGCGGTACAGTCTCGCCTTGACCGCGTCCTCGCTGACATGCAGCGTTTCGGCGATCTGCCGCACCGGCTGATCGAAGCCATAGTAAAGCACAAACGCCTGATAGGACGGCAGGGACTCGGTTTTGACAATGCGCCAGACGTCGGCGGCGTCCATCCTGTCAAGCAGCGCCTGCTCAAAGGGCGCCTGCACATCGGGAACCATTTCGGAAAGCGGTCCCTCGTTTTCGTTTTTGCGGCTTTGGTTACGGTAGCGTTTCGCCAGCTCGCCCTTCGCAATCTTGACCAGATAGCGGATGGGTTCCGTCGGCCTTAGCCGCGCCGTGCGTTCATAGAACCGCTGCCATGTTTCCTGATAGACTTCCTCCATATCGGGCACGCAACGGATGCGCGACAATGAATCGCTTCAGCTTCGCAGCGTTTTCGCTGTAGACTCTGTCAAAATAAGCGTCTCTGGATTCCATGCTGTCCCTCGTTTCATCAACCGGTTTGCCTTATATGCGTATCATATCCGGCGTTTGGTGTCAAAATTTTTTAAAACCTGTAACCGCCAGAAACGACCCTTTGGCTTCGGCACGCCTGGCAGTAGGGAATGACGATATCGCAACGTTTCCGCGCGCATCGCGCAGGTCGAATCGTGCGCGCGAAATTCTTACAACTTATTTACATCCCAGCATCGCCCCGTTCACAAGCTTTCCTGTAAAATACAGGTAGGCGGTTCAAGCAGCCGCCTGCTTTATGAAGGGGGCGAAGATTTGAAGCGGATTCTTGTTGTCGAGGACGACGAAGCGATCAACCGGCTGATCTGCATGAACCTTTCGGTCGCGGGTTACGAGCCCGTGCCGGTTTACGACGGCGCGGACGCGCTCGCAAGCATTGAAGGCGAGCGCTTCGACCTGGCGCTGCTGGACGTCATGCTGCCCGGAATCGACGGCTTTAAGTTGCTCTCCCCCGTCCGCGCGCACGGCATCCCGGTCATCTACCTGACCGCGAAGAACGACGTGGAAAGCAAGGTGCAGGGCCTGCGCGACGGTGCGGAGGACTACATCGTCAAGCCCTTCGAAATACTCGAACTGCTCGTTCGCATCGAAAAGGTGCTGGAGCGTTGCGGCGCCGGCGAGGACGTCATCACGGTCGGCGACGTCGAAATCCACATTGCCGAGCGCGTCGCATACCGCTCCGGTCAACCCGTTTCCCTAACGCCGATCCTGTTCGATCTGTTGCTTTTGCTCGCCCGTAACCGCAATATCGCCCTGACGCGCGAAAAGATCCTCGCGGCCGTATGGGGCGATTCGTTTCTCGGAGAAAGCCGCACGGTCGATATCCATATCTCACAACTCCGCAAAAAAACCGGCCTTTCGATCGTCTCCGTGCCGAAGATCGGCTACCGGCTGGAGGTGGACGTATGAAAATTCGTCTGCGGCTGGCGCTCGTTTCGATCGCGCTGATTGCGCTTTCGCTTTTGGTCTGCGGGACGCTGCTGCTCAACGCCGCGGCAAATAGCAGCGTCTCTTCCGCCGAAGAAAACGCGCTTAGCGAGCTTTCCATGCTCGAAACTTCCTACCAGAACGTCCTGCGCGACGTGTCCGACTCCACGCTGAGCGAAACCGCGCAGCGCTCCCTCGCGCTGTATCTGTTCCGGCAGTATCTTTCGGCGGACTCGCAGTTCGTTCTGATCCGCAACGGCGAAACGCTCTTCAACAACTCCGGCTACGCCGTCGAAACGCTCCTCGGCGGCGCGGAATCCGCGACGGTCGAGCTCGATGGCAAGAAGTTGTTCCTCGCGGCGGGCACGTTCCGCAGCTACCAGTCCGAGCAATACCAGATCTTCCTCGTTCGGGACGTCACGGACGTCTACGCTTCCATCACCGCGCTGACCTGGCAATTCGTCGCGATCTGCTCCGGCGCGTTCCTCGTGTCGGCGGCGGTCGTCATGTTCTGCACGTTTCGCGCGCTCCGTCCGCTCAAAGCCCTCCAGCAAAACGCCGCCCTGATCGCAGGCGGCGTGTACGACAAGCGGATCGAGGTGCACGGCAAAGACGAACTCGCCGAACTTGCGGGCAGCTTCAACCGGATGGCCGACGCGGTGCAGCGGCAGATCGAGGCCGTCACGGCGACCGCCGAAGAGCGCAAGATGCTGCTCGGCGCGCTGACGCACGAACTGAAAACGCCCATGACGAGCATCATCGGCTATTCCGAGTCGCTCCAGAAAACGAGGCTTTCCAAGGCGCAGCGTGAAGAATCCGTCGCCTACATCAACCGCGAGTGCGGCAGGCTCGAGCGCCTCACGCAAAAGATGATGCGGCTGATCACGTTGACGGACGGCGAGGAAATCGCCCTGTCCGTTCAGCCCGCGAACGCGCTGCTGGAAAGCGTTTTACCAACGCTTCGCGCCACAGCCGAGCGATACGGCGCGGAGCTGTCCGTTTCAGACGGCGGAACGGCGTATCCGATGGACCTCGATCTCATGGCGAGCGTACTGATCAATCTGGTCGACAACGCCTGCGACGCGGGTGCAAAACACGTGTCGATTACGGCGGACACCGGCCGTCTGGCCGTTCAGGACGACGGATGCGGCATCAGGCCGGAGATCATCGGCCGCGTCACGCAGCCGTTTTTCCGCGCGGACAAGGCGCGCAGCCGCAGGCAGGGCCACGCGGGCCTCGGCCTTGCGCTGGTCAGCCGGATCGTGGAACTGCACCACGCAAGACTCACGATCCAAAGCGCCGAAAACGGCGGCACGACGATCACGCTTTGGTTCCCGGCCGAGCGGCAGTGACGTATTTTTCTCCTGAAAAGCATTACATTTCTTTTACGTTTTTCTGCGGACTTGTTTACACGCTCCGCGGTACGCTGGCCTTGACAGACCGAAAGGAGGTTGGCTCATTATGAAACGGATTTTTGCATTTGGCATTGCGGCGGCGCTTCTGCTGACGGCCGGCGCCTGCCAGAAATCGGACGAAACAGCATACGATATGCCGACGGACGTGGAACGGCTGTATGCCACGACCGCGCAGCTGGATGCGGAGAACGCCGCCGTCGATTACGAACTGCCGGACGGCAACTACACCTGGGATGTGACGAACGACAACGGCTGCCTGACGATCCATGCCGACGCGGACGTGATCGTGCCGGACACGGCGCTCTCCATGGTCCATGCGTCAAACAGCGGATTTACACAGGCGCAGGTCACCGGCGTTTTCGACTATTTCTTCGCAGGGCAGACGGTCACGGCGACGATCGGGCAAAACGTGCAGACCAAGGACGAAATCCAAACGCAGCTGGACCGGATGTATCAGGAGCTGGAAGACGGCGCCTACGAAGACTACGGCTTCACCAAAGAAGAATACGAAACGGCCATCGCGCAGTACGAGCAAGCCTATGATAACGCACCGAAAGCGAGCGGCGAACAGGTCGAGACGGACGGCACGATGTACGCCGTTTCGGACGACGAATACGGCGATTATCAGGAGCTTCGCGCACGTTCGGAAGCACTGGATACTCTGGTCGTTTCCTCCTACCCGTCCGATAACCGGATGCAACTGGCCAGCAGCTGTGCTTACGACCGCTGCGACGCGCCCGATTACAGCATGCTTGGCACCGTTTCGTTTCAGTCGGGCGGCACGCTGCCGGACGACGCGCAGGGGAAGCTGGTCCGCACCTACGACGACGCGAAGATCCTAAGCGACGGGGTGTTTGCCGCCGCGGGCGTGGACGTTTCCCTGCTCGCATCCTATGTCGTCAACGACCGGCAAACAGGCGATACGGACGGTATTGTGCAGAGCGCAAAGCATTACGCTTACGAATTCGTGTATACGCGCACCGTCGACGGCATCGCGGTTGCGACGGACGCCTGGGCGTACGAGCAGATCAAAGTCATCGTGGACGACGAAGGCATCGCGCTGCTTCGCTGGAGTTCGCCCGTCGCCGTAGGAGACGACGCTACGGAGTGCGCCTCGATTCTGACGTTTCCGCAGGCGCAGGAAATCTTTGAAAAGACGGCGTCGATCGCTTACGGTGCACAGACGACTTCGGCGAACCCGAGCCTCGACCGTGTGGAGATCGACGCAACGATCTCGCAGGTGCAGCTCTGCTCCCTGTACGTCGAAGACCAGAACACCGAAAGCAAAACCGGCCTGCTGGTTCCGGCATGGGTGTTTTACGGCGATATCGTTTCGCAATCGTTCTGGAACGACGGCACGTCGTACGATCTCAATCATCGGCAGTGCATGAGCGGCGCGAGCGGGTGCACTTATTACCCCGGCCCCACCATCGTGTTTGCAATTAACGCCGTAGACGGCAGCGTGATCGACCCGGCGCTCGGATACTGAAAGGAATCGATAGGATGAAAAAACTGAAAATTGTCTGGAAGCGCTTTCTGTTATGGATCGGCGCGGCCGCAGTCGCACTCCCGCTCGCCGCGTGCCGGCAAACGACCGATCCGGCGATTCTGGCGCAGAAAAACACGGAACAGATTATCGAACTCGCGGTGGCGGACGACACGGAAACCGTCGATGCGCCTTCCGGCACGCCGCTGGCCGAACAGCTCGACGCACCGGAACGCCTGAGCGAGCAGTTGACCGGCGCGGACGGCAAGCTGACCGTCACGATCGACGCGCCGGTCGTCGTGCCGGAATGCGACATGCCGATCGTTCGCGTCGAACCCGCGGAATTCACGCAGGAGCAGGTGACGAATGTGTTTCAGGCTTTCTGCGGCGACACGCCGATGTTTCTGGAAAGCGACGTCATGACAAAAAGCGAGATCGAGCAGTCCATCGCCATCCATCGGGAAAACCTGAACGACGAAACGCTCCAGCAGGCCGACCGCGACTTAGAAGAACAAGTCATCGCCGAGCTTCAGAAGGCATACCTGACCGCGCCCGAGACGAACGAACGGACTCAAACGGACGGCACGCTGCAAACGATTTTTCAAACGATCGGCAGGCAACTCATCGGCCATCTCGAATTGAACGCCACCAGCGAAGACCATGCTTTGAACGTAACGGTCGTCAACGATTCCGATAACGACGAAACCATCTGGAACATCCAATACGACGAAAACGGCAACATCACAAGCGCCAATTCGATGGGCGTTTCGAGAAACGCGTACATTCTCCTTACGAACAGTGCGGAACTGACGACGGACGGCCTTATGCTGCTGACAAACCGCGTCCAGCGCGGCGACCCGCTCCCGGCGGAAACGCAGGGCGATTTTTCGCTGACGCCCGACGAGGCGATCGACTGTGCGGAGAGCTGGCTGCAAAAAATCGGCGTTTCGGATTATATGGCCGTAACCGACGTCTTTTTGGAAACAGGGATCGACGGCAACGGCGATTCGTCCTGTTACTACGCCGTCTTTTGCACGCGGACGGTCGACGGCTGCCCGTGCGCGTATCTGCACAATTATTTCGGATCGGAACCGGACGGAACACCGGGGATCGGGGACGATTTCACATTCTGGGGTTACGAAAACATGCTCCTTGAAATCACGGAAAACGGCGTCGTACTGATGAACTGGGCCGCTCCGTTGCAACTGCTGGAAACGGTGAACCCGAGCGCAACGCTGAAGCCGTTCTCCGAAATCAAAGAAATAGCGGACAAGATACTGCCGATGCTCTACGAGGACAAGGCCCGTTACGAAAGCGTGAGCAGCGCCGAGGTCACCGTCGATCGGATCACGCTATCTCTGCAGCGGGTCACGGATCAGGACCAGTTCGATCAGGGGCTGCTCGTCCCCGTCTGGAATTTTCTCGGGACATGGAGCTATCAATCCACCAACGGCGACGTCGACGCGCTTTCCGGCTCGCTGCTCTCCGTCAACGCAATAGACGGCAGCGTGATAGACGTCGGTCTTGGATATTGACGCCTCCGTTCAAGTAGACATTTTGAAACGTGAAAGGGCGGCATCATTCGATGCCGCCCTGGCGTCCCCGGCGCGATTCGAACGCGCGGCCTTTCGCTTAGGAG
>CAYUUB010000098.1:0-7354 GCA_964447725.1 uncultured Oscillospiraceae bacterium | reverse complement strand
AAAGGCGCTTGGAAAAAGCGCCTTTCGCATGCCTTTTTGTGGTTTTTACCGCATTGCGCCCGTTTTCGCTTACGGTTGCGCGGGCGGCACGTCGAGCACGATATCGCTCAGCGGGAACGTGCAGCACGGGTGGACATACCCGTAGTCCATGTCCGCCATCCGCCTCCCGTCCACGGAAGCCGGGACATAAACGTCGCCGCTGATCAGCCGGGAATGGCACCATCCGCAGCTTCCGCTGCGGCACCTGGACGGCGCGGCGATGCCGTTGCGCTCCATCGCGACCAGCAGCGTTTCGTCGACGCTGCAGCGCATCTTCGTCACCTCGTCGCACATGCGCACCGTCAGTTCGAAATCGTCCGCCGCGGCGCCGGGATATGCCGCGTCTTTGGACGGATTGCGGTATTCGCCGAACAGCTCGTGCCGTATAAATTTCCTTCTCAGGCCCAGCGACGCGAGTTCCTTGTCCACAAAGTCGTACATCGCCTGCGGCCCGCAGATGAAAACGGAGTACTCTTCCCCGGCCGGGGCGTATTTTTTGATGAGGTCCGCGGTGATAAAGCCTTTTTCGCACCCTTCGGCGGGCTCGTCGCTTAAAACGTTCACCAAGCGGAACCGGTCGCAGGAAGCGGCAATCTCGCGGAACTCGTCCTGAAAGACCGCGTCCGCTTCACTCCTGCAGCCGTAGAGCAGCGTCAGGTCGGCGTCCTCGTCGCCGTCGGCAATCGCTTTTGCCAGCGACCGGAACGGCGTGATCCCGCTCCCTCCGGCGAGCCCGACGATGTGTCCGGCATCGCGCAGCGGTTCATAGGTGAATTCGCCGAGCGGGGCCGAAGCAAGCACCTTCGTGCCCGCGCCCCACGTGTCAAGTATGAAGTGGGACGCAAGGCCGCCCTCCGTACGCTTCACCGTCAGCATATAGCGGCCTTCGAGGGATTCTTTCGGAGAGGACGAGAGCGAATACGGACGCGTGATCACGGAATCCCCGATGTTCAGCGTGATGCTCAGGTATTGCCCCGCGGAAAAGTACGCCGGCTTTTCGGTCCCGTTCCCGGCGTCCGCCGTCAGGATATAGCTCCTGACGTCCGCCGTCCGGTCAAGGACCTCCTCCACCTTCAGATGCTGGCATTTCGGATGCAGCGCGGCGGCCAGCTCGTTCGCCTTATAGGCGTTCAGCGGCGGCAGCGGCTTTGCGGCGGCTTCGCCGATCTTCTGCTTCCTCGTGGGAACGACCTTTAAAAAGTCCATCTTGCTGAGCGCGCGTAAATTCGGTTTCGACATTTCACTTCGCCCCCTTTGCTCGTTTTACCACTCGTTTTCCAACCGTGTCCCCCGTGACGTACGCGCTGCTGTAGCCGTCGCCCCGGAACGCATGCCCTCCGCAGAAGCTGAGGCCGGGAATGGTGTATTCGTCCTTTTCGCAGGAAATTCTGGAAAGCAGGTTGTCCCATCCGGAAAGCATGTAGCCGTAGATCGTCCCTTCCGGCGTTCCGAGGTACCGCGCGAAGGTCACGGGCGTTGCAACGGATATCTCCTCGATATGCGGACGAATGGAAATCCCCGTCAGCTTTTCGTAATCGTCGATGTATTTGTAAGCGATTTCGTTTTTATACTTCTTATACCCTTCCGGCTTCAGGTCGTCCGGCAGGTCGGACCCGAAGATGGGGATCGTGAAGAACAGCGTGCAGGTGCCTTCCGGCGAACTGTCCGGGATCACCTTGTTGAGGCAGTTGACGATGTAGATCCCGTCCTTGTCCCGGTTTTCATACTGCTTGCGCGGGTTCGCGTCGCCCATGACGAAGACCGTGTAGTCGTCGATGCCGAGTTCTTCCATCGTGCAGTCCATACCCAGATAGACCGTCGCGACGGATATACCGAATTCGCGCGCGTTGGCGAGCTTCAAATCCGTCTCCGGTATCTTCTTTTGGTCCGACATGTTGAATACGTTATGCGGGATCACGTTCGAGATCACTTCGTTTGCGTAGAGTTCCCGCCCGTTCACAACGACGCCGCATACGGCGCCGGCGTCGTCGTAGAGGAATTTCGTGACCTCGCTGTTGTACCAGACCTGCCCGCCGGAATCGAGGATCACCTTCGCCAGCGAAAGCGACAGTTCGTGGGAGCGCTTATACGGCATCGCGGCGCCGTCCACAACGTAGGTGTTCAGCATGTTGAGAAAATGCATGGCGTTCAGTTCGTCGGTCGGCACGCCGAGGTAGCCCCAGTACGTGCAGATGATATCGCGCGCTTTTTCCGGTATGCCCAGCGCCTTCATCACGTCCTCCACCGAGTGGGACGCGGCCCGCATGAAGTCGCCGTGTTTCAGCATCATGGTCAGGCCGTTCGGCTTGCCCTTCATCTTCGTGATGTACGCCAGGGCGTCGTTGCATTTTTGGACCAGGTCGAACAGCGCGTGCACGCTGTCCCTGCAACCGGGGACCGCCTGCTCCATGGAGTCGCAGAACGTCTCCACGCCGGATTTGAGCGTCACGTCGTATCCGCCTTCGCCCTTGACGATCGCGCGGAACATGTTGTGCTCGTATCGCCAGTCGATCTTCGCGCCGAGCCCGTCGAAGATTTTGTACACCGTGTCCGGGTGCTCCGCCGTTCCGACGCTCGCAAGCTCGTGCAGGGAGGGTTCGAATTCGAACCGCCCGCGGCAAAAGCTCGTGGCGCATCCCCCCGGAAGATTGTGCTTTTCCAGAAGCAGCGTGTTAAGCCCGTTTTTTGCGGTCGTCGCGGCGGCCACGAGTCCCGCGTTGCCGGCGCCGACAACAATTACATCGAATCGATTCTCCATATGTCGCTCCTCCAATCTGTGGTATTACCAATAAAAGTATATCACGCCGTTCGGCCCCGTCAAGTATAAGTCCTGTAATTATAGTTCATATTGTTCGACGGATTGACAATCCGTCCGGAAATGCGGTAAAATATCCCCATAAATGATTGTGGTAATACCACGTTCATTCTTTAAGAAGGTGGCACCATGGGATTTACAAAGATCAACGCGCTTTCCTTAACGGACCTGTTTGTCCAGCAGATCGAAAACATGATCCTTTCGGGAGAGCTGGACGTCGGCGAACAGCTTCCGGCCGCACGCGAGCTCTCCGCCAGGATGGGAATCAGCCGTCCGGTGATTTCAGCCGGCATCGTCGAGCTGGAAAAGATGGGTTTTGTTGAAATCCATCCGAGAAAGGGCGTGTTTGTCGGGGATTACCGGCGCAAGGGGACGCTGGAAACGCTTGTAGCCATCATGCGCTACAACGGCGGCGCCATGCGGCGAAACGAAGTGAAATCGCTGCTGGAGGCGAGGAACGCGCTCGAATGCCTCTGCGTCCGGCTGATCATCGAGCGGGCGACGGACGAGGAGCTCCAGACGCTGCAACCCATTCTCGACGAAATCGAGGCCGCCGCGGACCACGACGAGGCCGCGGAAAAGGTCTTCCATTTTCATCACGAGATGGCCGTCCTGTCGGGAAACACCCTGCTCCCGCTGATGTATTACTCGTTCCGGCCGGAAAGCGTCCACCTTTGGGCGCTCTACTGCAAATACAACGGGGTGCAGGCGCTTTACGAGATCAAGCGCAGGTTATACGGCGCGCTGATACGGCGCGACACGCCGGACGCCCAGGCGCAGACGGACGACGTCCTGGCCCGCGCGATCGCGGACCTTTCCATCTACTGCGGATAGGGGCAAACGCGCCGGCCGTGCTTTAAAAACGCACGCCGGAAGAGCATCCAACCACAAAAAGCCCCGATAAAAAGCGGGCGTGCTATTTCATGGCCGTTATGCTATTATTTATCCCATATGTGGACGCATAGCGACGGCAAGGAAGGTGCAGATGAAGAACCCGAAAAGAAAGAAAGTCCTTTTTACGCTTGCCGCGGTCGTTTTGATCGCGGCGTTCTCCGTCGGCGGTTATGCGATCTATGCAAACCGTCAAACGGATAAAATCCCGGAGCTTTCCTTCGAAGAAGCGCTGAACTACACGCTCGACGGCAACGACAACGCGGTCGTTACCGTCGGCGTCGTCCACGACGGGCAGACGGAGTTTACAGTCTATGGCAAGGACGGGGCCGTGCTCCCAGGCGAGGCGCATACTTACGAAATCGGTTCCCTTACGAAGACGTTCACGGCGGCGCTGGTCGAAAAATGCATCGCGGAGGGCAGGATGACCCTCGACGATACCGTCGATGCGTTTCTTGATTTGCCGGACGGCAACAGCTATCCGACAATCCGTCAGCTGGTCACCCATACTTCCGGATATAAAGCATATTATTTCGAATCGCCAATGATCGGCAACTTTTTAAGCGGCAGAAACGACTTTTGCGGCGTCACCGGCGATATGGTCCTGGCCCGGCTGTCCGGGCTCTCCGTCGGCAAGGGCCCGTATGCCTTCCGTTATTCCAACTTTGGCTTTTCCACGCTCGGGCTCGTCCTGGAGTCCGTTTATGGGGAATCGTACACGGCCCTCGTAAACCGTTTCGTTCAGGACGAACTCGGATTGCGGGACACGCGGATTTCCAGCGGAAGCGGCGACCTTGACAATTACTGGGACTGGGAGCCGGACGACGCGTATCTTTCGGCCGGCGGGCTTACGTCGAACATTACGGATATGCTCGCTTACGCGCAATTGCAGCTTGCCGATAGCGAACCGTTTGCCGCGTGCCATGAAAGCCTTGCCACAATCGACGCTTCCACCGATCGTTTTCTGGAAATGGGAATCCGCCTGGACGAGATCGGCATGAGCTGGATCATCGACGATGGAAACGGCATCGTCTGGCACAACGGCGGCACGGACCATTACAACTGCTATCTCGGTTTCAGTCCCGAAACCGGAACGGCCGTCGTCGTCCTTTCCAATCTCGCGCCCGGCTACCGGATTCCCGCGACGGTCCTTGGCGTAAAGCGGATGGAAGAGTTGCGCGACGCCGGCGCAGATGCGCACCGGTGAACCCGTCGGTCCCGTCTCCAGCGTCCCGCCAGGATGTGTTTCCAAAGTCTCAATGATGCAGTTTTTTTGAGTCGGCCTGCGGATTGAGGCGAAAAACGCCCTAATCCTTTTCGCGCCGCAATCCCCGCAGATAGCCGCCGAGCGTCGCCTCCGTGCCATTGCGGACCCGCCGGAAGTTTTCCGTATGCCGCAGGACGATACAGGCGGCGGGAACGAGCAAAATCGCCATGCCGACGGCGTTTTGCGTGCTGATTCCGTATGCAAAGGGGAACAGTCCCGCCGCCGAGACGGGAAGCGCCCACGCATAATCCGCTATCAACGCAATGACGACGCCAAGCAGCAGCAATCCGACAAACAGCTTCCAGTCCAGGCCCAGTATCGCTCCGCCCAGGCAGGCCGAGCCCTTCCCGCCGCGAAACCCAAGATAAAAGGGGAATATATGCCCCAGGATCGCGGCGGCTCCGGCGAGTACGCCCGCAAGCGCGACCTGCGGAAACAGCGCGTCGGCGATCCGTATAACGGCATACGCCTTTCCGATATCGACGCACATCACAAAAACGCCGATCCGTTTCCCCAGCGTCAGAAAAACGTTGGTAGCGCCAAGGTTATTGGTACCTTTCCGGCGCAGCTCGACCTTTTTGAGTTTCGAAATAAACCACGCGGGGTTGACGCAGCCAACCAGATAGCCGAGAATTGCCGGCAGCAGGATTGCGGACACGATCGATGCCTCCTTTCCCGTTCGGGATGTGGAAAACGCATAAAAAATCCCGTTCCCGTTGGGATCATATGGTCAATGATAGCATCCCGCCTCCACCATTGCAATTTTTATTATACTTCAGGTTCATTTTCCATCGATATGAAGGCCCGGAAAAAAGCATGCGTGAAGCAATGCGAGCGCTTTGTGCGCTCCGAGGCCGTCAAAAAACTTGTTTTTTGACGGGCCAACCGCGTTTTGCCTTTCACCCTTCGGGTTCACGGGCGGCAAAACGTACAAGGAAACCGCCCGAAACGGGCGATCCGTTGCGGCGGTTAAACCGCCGCAGCCGGAAGATACGGGTTAAGGGTTGCGACCCTTAACAATCCCCTGGACTTTTTCGACAGGCTGCGAGCGCTTTGTGCGCTCCTTCTTTTATGTTAGAATAACAAAAGAATCGAAGCGGATTCTTTTCATCCGCAGAGGCAGGGCTCCGACACCGTTTCAGAGGATTTTTTTATGAAAGTTTTAGCGGTCTTTGACGACAGGAATTACGATTCCCAATGGACAAGAACCGAACGCAGCGCCATGCGGGCCGTTATCGTCAAAAACGGAAAGATAGCGCTGGTAAAAAACCGGCGGGAAGGCTATTACAAATTTCCGGGCGGCGGGACGGAAAACGGCGAAACGCGCATCCAAACGCTTTGCCGGGAAACGTTCGAGGAGGCGGGGCTGAAAATAAAGCCCGGCTCCGTCAGGGAAATCGGCATGATCCACGAGATTCGGAGGTCCGTTTTTGAGGAAAACGAAATCTTCGATCAAAAATCGTATTATTACTACGCCGACGTCGAGGGTCCGCCGGACTCCGTTTGCCCGGACGGATACGAAGCGGAGCCGGGAACCATGTTGGAATGGGTCGATATAAAAACGGCGTACGAGACGAATGTTGAGCTGGGCAATCGTTACGAAACGAAATTTATCCTCCGGGAGGCTTTCATCCTGGGAACGCTCCTGGGCGTGCCGCAATCGTCCGGCCAAACCCGGGGCGAAGCGCCCGGCGTCCCCGCCGGCAAAGGAGCCCGAATATGACGACAAACGATCTTGTCACCCGGCGCCTGATCATCCGCAGCACGCGCGAGCGGGACGGCGCGTTCTGCCTTAGCGTCTGGCTCGACGACGAAATGGGCCGGTATCTGGCCGATCCGCCGCGCGAGAAAGCGGACGACGACGAACTGAATTTCGCCGTGGGCATCGAAACGCAGGAAGGCTGGTACCCGTTTGTCGCCGTCTCGAAAGAAACCGGCGCGTATATCGGAACCTGCAGCGCCGTTCCGTCGGACGACCAAACCTGCTGGGACCTGGGGTATTGCGTGCACCGGGCGTATTGGCGGCGGGGATATGCAACCGAGATGATCCGCGCCCTGATCGATTTCGGTTATCGCAGCGGCGGGCGGACGTTCACCGCTTCCGTCGCGAAGGAGAATGTCGCGTCCAACGCCGTTTTGCAGAATCTGGGCTTCCATGCGGAGCGCGAGGGCAGCTTCCGCAAACGCGGAACGGACGTCGTTTACCCGGAATACGTCTACCGGCTGGATCTGGAATAACCGCGCGCCGGGCATCGTTTGGGCAGTGCGCAAATCCCGTCCCGAATTTCAGGCTCTTTGTCAATAGTTGGGGTAAAGGGAACAGAATAAGATTAGAGGTGGCT
>CAYUUB010000097.1:0-7369 GCA_964447725.1 uncultured Oscillospiraceae bacterium | reverse complement strand
CAAGCGTTCGTTATCGATACCGGAGATAGGATTCGAGGATATGTCTGCAACGAAAACCGCCCTGCGACGCATGCGTCGCAGGGCGGTTTTCGTTGCTTCATTCAGTTTTACGGTACCGGCGTTCCCTCCGGAACCGTCGCGCTCGCCGTGATAAACTTTGCCACTGCATAGCACTTTACGCCGGTGTCGACGACCTGGATATAGTAGAAATCGTTGGTTTCAAAATAGATCAGCACCGAAGCGCCGTTCTGAAGTTCGCCGATCGGCGTATTGTCCTCCGTGCTCGGCACACTGCGCAATGCAACGACGCTTGCGGACACGGTGCCGGAAATCGTGCCGGAAACCGCTTCCGGCGTCGGCGAAGCGGTTTCGCCGGGCAGCAGGCCCGTTTTGTCGATAAACTTGATCGCCATATAACCGTAGAGGTTCTCTTTGACGATCTTCACAAAATAGTAGTCGCCGTCGGCTTCATATATCTTCAACTGCGTTCCGGAGGAATATTTTCCAAGAATCGAGTAGGATGCGCTCGGCCCCTGGCGGAGCACAACGCCGCTCGCGTTCAGCGTGCCGTCGGCTGCGGATGCAACCTGCTCCGGGCTTGGCGTTTTTACCGAGGGTTCCGGCGTGTCGTCCTGCTTCGGCGTCATCGTCGACGTATCGCTCGGCGGCGCCGTAACGTCAGGCGTGGTCGTATCGGCATCGGCGGGCGCCTGCGTTTGATCTTCCACTGGCGCGAGAGACGGCGTCGGCGTTACGGACGACACCGCATTGCTGCTGAGATTCGCGTTTTCATCATCGTCGCCGGAGCCGCGCATCGACCACACAATGAAATAAATACCGACCAGCATAACCAGAATGATGATGCTCAATACGATATACCCAAGCGGTGTGATGCGAACGGATCTTCTACTCATTTCTTCCTCCCCTGTGCGTGAAACGGTGTGCGGAAAAAGTACGTGCAAACTATAATTAAATGTCTACGCACAGTATATTGTTTTTCTCATGTATTTCAAGCGTTTTCCCTGAAATTTAATAAAGAGTTGCAACCTTTTAAAAAAGAGTTCACTTTTCAGCCGCACCCTTCCCCCCTTCCCGGCCGGTTGCTCGCGGGGTCATTTGCGCTCGCTCAAAACCACCTGCGGTTCTAAAGCCCGGCTGATACGGAACAGCAGCATTTCTTCGTCGGAACGTTCCAGTATGCCGCTGACGATCGTACTCTGCCCCTTGATCGACGCGAGCGCTTCCGTCAGATATTCCTTCCCCGGCGACTCGGACCACTTCGTAACGATCCGCCCGTCGAAAAAGCAAATCCGAATCAGGCGCGCGTTGGCCGCCTCTAAAAACGAAACCCGCAGCACGAGCGTGGGCGTTCCGTTTTCATCCGGCGTGAATCGCCCGCTTACGCCAACCTTATGCGTCTCCCCATGGGTGGAAAATTCGCAATACGCGGGTTTCTCCAGCCCAACGTCCAAAACATGCCGCTCGTCGATTTCATCGACGACGATCTGAAGCGCGCCGTTTCGGCAGGCGAACGAAATCGCGTGAAGGCCCTTGGCAAAATTATTCTGCAGCGTCTGCGCATACAGCGGATATACGCCAATCGCAGCGGCCCGCTTGTCCTCCGCGGCAAAGTACGCGCGGCCGTCGAGGCGTTTGCAGATCTCCCCGGCGTCGAGTTTCCCGCGCGTTTGAAACAGATCGCCGAATAGCTTCGTCCGCGGCGTATACAAATCGCACGCCAACCGTTTTTTTGCGTTTTGCAGTGTGCCGTCGAACATGCTCCTGGATTTTACCTCACCGCCAAGTTTGGCCGCATCGGCAAAATACCGGCTGGCGAACGCATAGTAGCTGCTCTGCTGGAACAATTCGTTGTTGCCCGCGTTGGAAATCACAAGCGTTCCGGTATCGAAGAAGCCGAGTACGTTTTGTCCGAACATACCGTTAAAGAGGAACGAACGCTCGTTCCTGCCAACCCATATCTGATAGCCGTAATTATAAGCGCCGAGCGTTTCCGGCGTTTCCATCTGCGTGCTCGTCGCCTGTTCGATCCAGTCGGCCGGCACGATCTGCTTGCCTTCAAACCGTCCGCCGTCCAGCACCATCTGTCCGATCTTGGCGATATCTTCCGGCAGGATATACAGCCCCCACCCGGCTTTTTCGTTACCTTTCGGACATTTCTCCCAAAAGAAGTTTTCAATTCCAAGCGGCTGGAACAGCCTGGGCGTCAAATACTCCGTCAGTCCCTGTCCGGTAATCTGTTTGATCACGCAGCCGAGCATGTAGGTATTCATGCTGTTGTAGTTGAAGCTCGTTCCCGGCTCCTTCAGGATGACCGACTCCAGAAAACACTTGACCCAGTCGGTTTCCGTGACCGAGCCAGCCTCGTTAAAACTTACGCCGCTCGTCATGGTCAAAAGGTGGCGGATCGTGATGTTACGGTGCGTAAACTGATTGATCTTGTTCATGATCGGCGCAAAAATGTCAGCCAGCCTGTCGTCCAGCGAAAGCTTGCCTTCTCCAATGAGGATGCCGATCGCCAAGCCGGTGACGGACTTGCACTCGGAGTGCGTGATGTGCCAGATGTGCTGGTCATACGCGCCGAACGTCGCTTCCGTAATCACTTTCCCATTTTTCAGCACGATCACGCCGTGCATGTCGAGCGTCGGATCGTCCCTCAGGTCATTGAGGAATCCGGCAACGTAGGACGATGCCACACCCTGCGATTCCGGAGAAACGCGTTCGAATGCCTTTTGGATTACCGAAGGCGTAAAGTTCGGTTTCTGCGGTTTCTGTTCGAATACCGCCCGCGTTGCGGACGTGTTGTCCAGCAGTTGTTTGATCATCACCAGCGCCCGTGAATCGGTTACGAAATCCATAGCCTTCCTCCTAAAGCGTTTCCTGCTTGTCGTGTTGTTCGTCGCCCTCCGACGGATTGTCCCGGTATTCTTTTGCGATTGCCAGCACGGCCCTCTTAATCAGGGAAACGAATTCGTGCGGCCCGATTTCCGGCTGTTCGCGCAGCCAGCGCATCAGCGCCATGCGAAAAGCATCCGTATAAAACGTCGCGTAAAAGTCGTGGTCGAGGCCTTCCCCAAACGCCAGCTGAAATCGCTCCCGCGCAAGCGGGTGAATAATCTCGCAGAAATAATCGGAAAACGAATTCTGTCCCTTCACCTCAAACGCGTTTATATAAAAATCCCTGTTTTCAAAAAAGTATGCACAAATGTCCTCATAAAATTCCCACTCGGTTTCGTAGTTCTGTTCATAGATGCGCAGTACGAACTCCGTGTAGAAAATCCAGTTGACGAGGTCATACTTATCCTTAAAATGATAATAAAACCCTTTCCGGCTCATGCCGCAGGCGGCGCAGATGTCGCCAACGGTGATTTTTTCAAGCGGATACTTTACCATCAGCCCCTTGAGTGCATCCGCCAGCGCGTGTTTCGTGATCATGGATTCCGGCATGACGATCCCCTCCCCTCCTTTTTAACAGTATAACAAATTCTTTGCAGATTCAAAAGTTTATAAAAATGATTTTTGCGCGCGGTATCGCGCGGCGAAAACAAAACCGCCCGCCTGCTAAAACGCCTTGATCGAATCGCATTTCGATATGCTATAATATGGTATCGGGCAGTTTTAAGGAGGCAAAGATGGATCGTCAAATCTATGTGAAAGAGTCCTGGTCCCAGGCCGATGTTATACTGCTCAAAACCGAATTTGGGTTGATCAACCATCGAACGGTCGTTCAGTTCGCATGCGACTGCGCCGCGCGCGCCTGCAAGCGCGCCTGCGCGGACCGCCGTGCCTACGCGGCAATTCTCGCCGGGCGCGGCTGGGCGGAGGGCATCTCGACCGTTTCCGAAGCGCGCGCGGCCGCTTCCGCCGCACATGCCGCAGCAAGGGAGGCCAAAACGCCGGGCGCACAGTTCGCCATACGCAGCGCCGCCCACGCCGCGGCAACGGCGCACGTCGTTATGCACGCGGTTGCGGCCGCAGATTATGCCGCAAAGTCCGCGCCGGACGCGCTGGAAGAACGCAGCTGGCAGTATGCGCATTTGCACTCCATGCTTCAGAGCATACCGGACGGACTGCCGAAACTATAACGACGCCATGAAAAAGACCGAAGTCAGCATCATTCCTTACGATAGTTCTCTTTTCCCGGAAGTCTTCGCGCTCTATCAGGATGCGGGATGGACGAATTATACCCAAAGCCGGGGCATGCTTGAAAACGCATATAAAAATTCCCTGCGCATCCTTTGCGCGTATTGCGGCGCAAGCTTGGCAGGGGTCGTTCGCGCAGTGGGCGACGGTTGTTCCATTTTGTATGTTCAGGACCTTCTTGTCCACAGCTCTTTTCAAAATCGCGGCGTCGGCAGCAGGCTGCTCGAAGCGCTTCTGTCGGAATATCCGGACGTATACCAGACGATCCTGCTGGCGGACGGCTCCGAATCTTTGGCCCGCTTCTATCAAAAACACGGTCTTAAACCCGTCGGCGCCCACGGTTGCGTCGCCTATTTCAAACACAAACGACCAGACTGAGCGGCGCGCGTTGATTTGCCGGAAAATCTGTTATGCCCCCTGCCAGCTTAACTCCATTCCCACGCCGACCTCCTGCGCGTGAAAGGTTTCGCAGAACGCACATTTTACCATAAGCGACGTGCAGTGACACGGAAAAACCGTACCGACGCCCTGCTTTTGCAGGGTTTGTATCGTTTTATCCAGATTTTCTCCCGTTTCAAACAGATGGAATCCACCGAAAACGCCGGCGATCGCCTTTCCCGGCAGCAGCGCTTTTGCCGCCGCGACCGTATTGCAGACGCCGCTGTGCGCGCAGCCCGTCACGACGAACGTGCCTCCCGGAACGGACAGCGCGAGGGCGGTATCGTCCAAAAGCGCGTCTTCCGCCCATGCGTCGCCGCCGCAGGCGCAGGTTTCGCCGACCGCACGATCCGCCTCGAATGCGTATTTGCGCGGAATTTCACCGAGAAACAGGATATTCCCGGAAATTTGCACCGGCCGGTCCGTCAGGTTCACCTCAACGCGCTCCGGCAGCTCGTCCGGCTGAACCGGACTGCCCGCATCCATGCCTTCGTATCGCTTCCGCCAGAATGCGTTCGGGTGCGCCGTCAGCCGGACAGGCTGCGTAAACGCCTCGAAAAAGGCCGGAAGCCCGCCCGTGTGGTCGATATGCCCGTGCGACAGAACGATGTCGGTCACGCGGCTTAAATCGATTTCCATACGCCGTGCGTTTTCGATGAACGCTTCCGAATATCCCGCGTCGAACAGGATCGTGCGTTCGCCGTCCTCAATCAGGTAACTTACGGCAGGCTCGCCAAGGTAATACTCGTCGATATACGTATGGTTGTCCATTAAAACAGTCAGCTTCATGCATCCGTCTCCCAAGGTCGATTTCCGTTCAGGAGCAATTGTACCATATCGAATTCATATTGCAAGCCTGCTTTCAGCGCGTCCTCGTCCATCCGGTAGTTCGGGTTGTGGTGCGGACGGTCGGTCTGTTTGGCCGCGTTTCGCGTGCCGAGTTCGACAAAAAATCCCGGCCTGCCGTCGAGGAAATACGAATAGTCTTCGCCCGGCATGATGCAGCCGATCGTTAGCAGCCGGTCCGCGCCGAAGCGGGACCGGATTCGCTCGGAAGCAAGGGCCGTCATGCGCGCGTCGTTGATCACGCTCGGATAGCCGGACTCCCAGACGAAGTCCGCAGTGCAGCCATGCGCAGCCGCCACGCTTTCGCAGATTTTCTCTGCGTCCCGCTCGATCAGCTTCCGGGTGCCGTCTCCGAACGAACGGACGGACGCCGTCAGTTTCACCTCGTTTGGGATGATGTTATATGCCGTTCCGCCGTGGATTTCGCAAACGGACACGACCGCAGGTTCGTTCGCCGCAACGCGTCTCGAAACAACGCTCTGCAGCGCGAGCACGATCTCGCCCGCCGCGAGCACGGGGTCGTTGCACTGCTCCGGAAACGCGCAGTGCCCGCCCTTGCCGACCACGGTCACGTCGAACCGGTCGACGTTCGCCGTCAGCACGCCGGATTTTACGCCGAACACGCCGGTGTCGAAATTGCTCGAAAGGTGGAGCCCCAGCATCGCGTCCACGCCGTCCACCGCGCCAGCGCGCAGCAGCTCGATCGCGCCGCCGGGCGGCAGCTCCTCTGCGTGCTGAAAGATCAGCCGCGCTTCTCCGCAAAAGGAATCCTTTGCGTCCTGCAGCAAACGCGCAAGACCGAGCAGCATGGCCGTGTGTCCGTCGTGCCCGCAGGCATGCATAACGTTTTCCACCGTCGAACGGTACGGCAAATCGTTGTGCTCCGGCATGGGCAGCGCGTCGATATCGGCGCGCACTCCGACGACGGCCGGAGTCCCCGGTTTCGTTCCGTAAATGTGCGCGACAAGCCCGGTCTTCGTCGGACGGTCGATCGCGTCCACGCCCATCTCGTTCAACACGCCGGCAATGTACGCCGTCGTTTCAGTTTCTTCAAACGAAACTTCCGGGTGCGCGTGCAAATGCCGCCGCCATTCGATCAGTTTCGGTTCCAGCGCGGAAACCGCCGGTTCAAAATTCATAGTACCTCTCCCAGTCCCCTTGGACGTTCAGTAGCATTCCGGGCCGTCCGGCTTGCCGGATTCATAGGGCGTGACGACCCACTTGATGCAGCCTTCCTTCTGGCCCGCAAAAATGTCGTAACCACGGATAACGTCGTTCAGCGGCGCGCGGTGTGTGATCATCAATCCGGTGTCCAGCCGCCCCGCTTCGATCAGGCGCATGATGTCGCCGCATTTGCTTGCGTCCACGCCGCCGGTTTTGAACGTGAGATTCTTTCCGTACATCCGGTGCAGCGGCAGCGATTGCGCCTCTTCGTACAGCGCGACGACGACGACCGTCGCATTCGGGCGCGCCGCCTGCCAGGCCAGCTCAAACGTCGTTTTCGCGCCCGCAACCTCGAACACGACGTCCGCGCCGCGGCCTTCTGTCAATTCCCGCACATGTTCGGCCACGTCGTCCGTCTTTGGATTGAGCGTAATATCGCACAGCCCGTTCTCCTTTGCAAGCGCGAGCCGTCCTTCGTTGACGTCCGCCGCAACGATGCAGGCCGGGCCGTACAGCCGCGCCGACATCATGGTGGTCAGCCCCGTCGGGCCCGCGCCAAGCACGAGCGCAACGTCCGCCGGGCGGATTTCTCCAATATCTGCCGCCCAGTAGCCGGTCGCCAGCACGTCGCCGACGAACAGCGCCTGCTCATAGTCGATTCCGGCGGGGATTTTCGTGCAGCTCATATCGGCGGTCGGCACGCGACAGTATTCCGCCTGTCCGCCGTCGATGCGGCAGCCGAGCTCCCAGCCGCCCTCGA